>JAIEEY010000455.1 GCA_029067205.1 Lachnospiraceae bacterium | reverse complement strand
CTGCATAGTATTATTAAGGGTCAAACCCACGTGTTACAAGGGGTAATGGCTTATTTTGGTGTGGGAAGTATGAGTAAAGTATAGTGTTTTCCAAGTCCTTCTCCGTTCCACATATGCGGTGGAGAAGTTCATAGTAACGTGATGCTTCCACTCCGGTATCACATTGCCATATTTCCATACATTCTTTTGTCAGGCGTTTGGTGAGCACACGGAGATAGGGAAAACGTTCAAAGCTGTTTTGTCGTCCTGTTTCTTCCAGGAACATGTAAGTTTTAAAGATGATTCGGTATATTGTTATTTCTAGAAAGTTCATTTAGATGTTGTTTCCTTTCAGTAAATAATATAGGAGCAAATCTCCGTGGTCTTTTCTTAAAAATATCATAAAAAAAAGTCTAAAAATGGTAGTAAAAATCTCAAATTTGACGCGAAACTTAACCATTGCGAACCCTGTCGAAATGTGATATCATATACAAAGTATCAGAAAAAGAAAGCAGAGAAAATGGAGACGAGGGCTTATGTATTTTGAGCTTACAGCATCGTTAATGTGTGCCGATTATGGTCATTTGGAGAAGGAGATTAGGGAGCTGGACGAGGGGGGGATCGACTCTTTCCATATTGATATCATGGACGGGCGGTATGTGCCAAATTTTGCAATGTCCTTAAATGACATGAAATACATAGCCAGTGCAACCAAAAAACCGCTTGATGTACACCTGATGATTGAACATCCCAACAATAATGTTCAGCTTTTTTTAAATAATTTAAGGCGTGGAGACACAGTATATATCCACCCGGAGGCAGAATATCACCCTTCAACAACGCTGCAGAAGATTATTGATGCAGGTATGGTTCCAGGTATCGCTATCAATCCAGGGACAAGCGTGGAGACAGTCTATGAGATGCTCCGCATTGTAAGGAAGGTTCTGGTTATGACGGTAAATCCTGGCAATGCAGGTCAGATGTATATGCCTTATGTCGGAAAAAAGATCAAGAAACTGTTGACATTAAAGGAGGAAATGCAGTTTCAGCTTTACTGGGATGGCGCATGCAGTGCAGATAAAATTTTAAAGTTTGCCCCGATGGGGATGGATGGTTTTGTGCTCGGAACCACACTCCTTTTTGGGAAGGGGCGGCCATATGGGGAAGTCATAAAAGAGATTCGCCGATACTGTGATGGAACTTAATGGTAAACGAAAAGTGCAGTTCTTTAGGGAATTGCACTTTTTTTGAAATAGACATTTACATAATGTCATATTATAGGGTATACTAGAAGATAATGAGTTTTTAAGGAAGTGAAACAATGGGGGACAACAGGGAGAAGCCGGAATATCTCGAATTTTCTTGTCAAAATATAGAGTTTAGCACAGAACCAGGGGAAATTGTCGAGGACAGCTTTACCATATATGCCGCTGACAAGTACGCAGAGGGGAAGCTCTATTCATCTGATACACGGATGAGACTGTACGAGGTCGAATTTCGCGGGGAAGAGACTCAGATCGAGTACTGCTGTGATGGGACATCTGTCGAGACGGGCGGCAGCATCAGAGGCGAGTTTGTAATCATCAGCAATCGCGGCGAATATGCGATCTCCTATAATATTACTGTGCAGAAGCCACAGCTTCAGAGCTCTCTCGGAAATATCAGGAACCTGTTTCATTTTACGAACCTCGCACAGACAAACTGGGAGGAGGCAGTCGCCCTGTTTTATTCCCGAAATTTCGTTTCCATATTGCAGAAAAGTGACAAGAATCCATACTTATCTTACATAGGACAATCGCGTTATGAGGGAAATGAACAGAACGTCGAGGAATTTTTGATCGAAGTCAGCAAAAAGACACCTATTATATACAGCTTTGACATTGAAGGTTTTTTGCTCGAAGATGTTCAGGACAGCATTGTGAAGAGCGTCGTCATCACAAAGAGCGGCTGGGGTTATAGCTGTGTCCATATTTGGGTTAACGGGGACTTTATCAGCACAGACAGGCAGCTTTTGAACAGTGAGGATTTTATTAATAACAAATGTGATTTTAATATTTATATCGATGCCTCAAAACTGCATGATGGCGTGAACAGTGGGGCAGTTGTTTTCTCTGATGCGTGTAACGAGTATACGATTCCGTTTGATATATTGATAGAGGAGGAGCCAGAGAAACGAACGGACAACAAGAAACAAAGACAGGCGTTATGTAATTTGGCAAACGGTTATGTTGACATGAGACTGAATCGTCTGACAATGACTCAATGGATTAGTAAGTTTGAAAAAGAACTGAAGGTTTTTCTTGAGTTGGATGAAGACAGTATTCTCTTTAATCTGTACAGAGTACAGCTGTTGATCACAAAGGAGCGTTTCAATGAGGCGAAGTGGTATCTGGACATGCTCGAGCAAAGACTGTCAAAGGAACCAAGTAATATTTTCCAGAACTGTTATTATCTGTATCTGACAACTCTGATCAACTGTGCGGAAGATTATGTCAAGGATGTCAGTGATGAGATCGAGACGATTTATGCCAACAATCCGGTGGAGTGGAGACTTGGCTGGTTTGTCCTGCAGTTAAATGAAGATCTCCAGCGCAGCAGGGAGCTTCGCTGGCAGTTTATGGAAGAAATGTTTGAGAATGGCTGTACAAGTCCGCTGCTGCTGTGTGAGGCAATTTTATTGCTGCAGGACAATCCGACTTTCCTGTTAAAGCTAGAGAGGTTTGAGGAAAATGTTTTGTGGCATGGAGCCAGACGCAAGATGCTCCGTCCAGAGTTAATAGAGCAGCTGCAGTATCTTGCTGCCCGCAAGCAGGAGTATTCGGCTCTGCTGCTCAGAATATTGGGCGAGATATACTGTACCTACAAATCGCCGCAGACAGTGGCATCGATCTGCCATGTTCTGATACTGGGTGATAAGAAAGGGACAGATTACTATCCTTGGTATTCACTTGGGGTGGAGCATTCCGTGAGGGTAACAGGACTGTATGAGTATTATATGATGTCACTTGAGCTTGACAAGTATGGAGATATCAAGGAAGGCATCGAGATTCCGAAGATGGTTTTGATGTATTTTGCATATCAGAGCAGTCTGGATTATGAATTAAATGCTTTTTTGTATGCATATATCATCAGGAACAGGGACAAGTACCCAGATCTGGAACAGAGCTACCGCATTGCGATAGAGCGTTTTGTGGTGGACCAGATCAAGCTGGGGCATATCAATGAAAACCTTGCATATCTATACAAAAATATGCTGGCGCCGCAGATGATCATGGATGATACTGTATATGCTTTTACACCGCTGCTTTTCATGCACCGTATCTATGTGGATAATCCGAAAGTAAAAAGTATTGTTGTTATCCATGAGAAAGTGAATGGGGAGAGTTCTTATCCGGTAGTGAACTGTGTCTGTATGATACCGATTTACGGCAGTGAGTACAAGCTTTTTCTGCAGGATGAGAACGGAAACCGGTTTACGAAGAGTATTTGTTATGAAAATAAGCGGCTCATGGAGCCCAAAAAGCAGCTGAGCTATATCAGCGGTTATATGCAGGGGCGGCTTAGGTTTGACATCTATCTGTGTGAGGTGGATAAGAATTACATAACGATTTCACATGACAATGTAAAGCGCTATAAAAACCTTGCAGAGTCACCGCAGGTGGTAGAGAGTTTTAAGAAAGAAATCCGTACAAAGCTTCTTCGGTTTTACTATGACAATGATATGATCGGTGAGCTCGATGCCTTTCTGGAAGATACTGAGGCGGATGAGATGGAGGCTGCTGAGCGTGCAGAATTTATCAAGTATCTGATCTCGAGAGGAATGTTTGACAAGGCGTATTACTGGCTGCGGTCGTATGGCGTGGCAGATGTAGAGCCAAAGGCAGTAGCAAGACTTGTCAGCAAGAGGATTGTGAACAAGGATTACGAGTATGATGAATTTCTTGTAAATGTGGCGCATTATATTTACAAGCATATGAAATACGATGAAAATATCCTGCGTTATTTGATGATGAATTATGACGGAAAGTCATCAGAACTCAGAAAATTGTGGAAATCTGCGGTTGATTTGGAGCTTGATGCGAAATTGATCATGGAGCGAATCCTGAGGCAGATCGAATATACAGGTGTTACGATTCCTGATAAGGATCGTCTGCTAACTGCATATGCGCAGTGTGAAGCGCATGACAGGGAGCTGGTGAACAGGCTTCTGATGGGTATGTCCTATGAGTATTTTGTCTATGAGGCGATTCTGTGTCCGGAAATTTTTGATATGTTGTATCACAAATATGCACAGGGAGAGCTGACAGACAGAGTATGTGAGCTTGCCCTCTTAAAATTTTGGGCAGAAAACATGCATAATAGCACGGAAGTGCCGGAAGATGCTGTCAGACAGATCATTCAGGAGCTTCTGAATGATGATGTGTACTTTCCTTTCTATGCAAATCTTGTGGATTTGGTTCCAGAACTGCATTATATCAAAAACAGTGTGTTTGTCGAATACAGGACGCAGCCGCATACACAAGTATATCTGCATTATGCGTTTGATGACGGTTCTTTAGATGACGATCATGATAAACAGGAAGAGCACACAGCGGGAAATATAGATTACGAGTGTTATGAAATCAGGGAAATGAAGGAAATGTATGAGGGAATCCATGTGAGCATGTTCCAGCTCTTTCACGGGGAAACAATACAGTATTATGTTACGGAAAGCAGTCTGGTAAATGGGGAGATCATGCAGGAGCGCGTGACGCAGAGCAGTACATTGTCTGGCAGGTCAGAAGCATCTGTATCAGGGAATCATCAATATGATGCAGATGACAGGTTTAATATATTGAATGATATCCTGTTAAGCATCAGCCTTCATGACGAGGTGACGGCACAACAGCTGACAGAAGACTATGTATATCGGGATTTCTGTGTAAGGGAGCTGTTTAAAGTATTGTAATACTGACTCCCTGAAAGAGGGGTAAGGAAAATGTTGATCGATAGGGCATTAGACGAAATAACAAAAAAGAATAAAGTGGTAGTCGGTTTTGACTTTGGAAATGATTATTCACAGATCAGCTACTGCAGGCAGAATCAGAGCATGCCCGATACAGTCAGTCTGGTGATGGGGGAGGAGCAGTACAATATCCCAACACTTCTGTGCAGGAAAAACGATGTTGAGGGAGAGTCTGCATGGCTGATCGGCAAGGAAGCTCTAAAAGCGGCAAAAGAAGGACAGGGAGTACTTGTAGAGGATCTGCTGCGGATCGCAAAAAACAATGTCAGTGTCAAAGTTGGTGCGGATTCCTTGTCTGCGGAGTATCTGCTCGAGATATTTGTAAAAAAAGCACTTGCAATTCTGTATGCATATATCGTATCGGAAGATATTGCGGCAGTAGCATTTACGATGAAGGATACCAATACAGATATTATGGAAATGCTCAGAAATATATCAAAGCATATCGGTCAGCGGAAAATGGAAGTCTATTTTCTGAGTCATGAGGACTGTTTTTTCCAGTATATCATTCACCAACCGCAGGAAATGTGGATACACGATGTGCTTTTGTATGATTATAAGAATGATGGCATCAAAAGCTATCTTCTCTCTATGAACAGGAAGACAAACCCAATAGCATGTTTCATAGACACCGTGCAGTATCCACAGATGAAAATACCTGATCTGTCAGATAAAAATGAGACCACCAAAGGTGCGTTTTTCAAGCAGCTTGATTCAGCGCTGCTTGAGATTGTGCGGAAAAACTGTGACCAGAGAGTCATCACGTCCGTTTTTCTATTGGGCGATTCCTTTTCGAAGGACTGGTGCCGGGAGTCGTTGAAGTACATGTGCCGGGGAAGGCGTGTGTTTCAGGGAAACAATCTGTTCAGCAAAGGAGCCTGTTATGGCGCGCGGGAGCGTGTATATCCCTCGACTTTGTCTACGTCCTATGTGTATTTATCAGAGGATAAACTTCGCGCCAATATCGGCATGACCTGTGACAGGGGGCAGGCGGAGGTGTACTATCCGATTCTTGACGCAGGTACGAACTGGTATGAGGCGCAGAATACCTTTGATGTGATGCTCATAAAAAACAACACGATTACGCTCAATATATCTCCAGTGGATGGAAGAAAGACGCGGGTGGCGAGGATCTCTCTCGAAGGACTGAAGGTGCGGGGCAATAAGACAAACCGCGTGGAACTTCGGTTTTATATGGAAGATGCCAATGCAGTACAGATTGAGATCACAGATAAGGGGTTCGGGGAGTTTTTTCCGTCTACGGGTCAGATTTGGAAGGAATGTCTTCCACTCGAGGCGATTACATAAAAAACAGGGTTCTGTCATGAAAAGGTTCTTTCATGACAGAGCATGGGACAGAGTTTAGAGGTTATGTAAATGAATAATGTATGTTTATGTATAGGAAATTACGCGAAAAATCCATTTTATATAAAATTTTCTGACATTTCATTGTATTCTGTAGAGGAGTTATGTTATTATTTTATGGAAAGGGTACATCTCCTGGATGACTCGATTGTCTCGGCAGATCTGGTAAACTGGATTCGCCACGAGTGTGGACTTACAGAACTTGCGGACGAACTTGATGTGTATGTCAGAAAGCGTGTGTCGGTCGCCGCTTTTGTCTCAACGATCTTTGAGCGGACAGGCATGTATGACAGCAGTACTGTCAAGCAAATAGACCGCATATTAAAAGAACAATCAAGTCTTACGATCACCGAGAAATACAAGAAACGGGCAGAGTATCTATACCAGCAGGGGAGATTCCGTCAGGCACTTGCTATTTACAGTGAGCTTGTGGAATATATTCCCTCAAGGGACAGTGCAGGAAGAGCACTTCTATATTATAATATGGCATCGATTTACGCCATGGATTTTGCATATAAACAGGCCGCAGATTTGTATTATGAAGCGTATCTTCTGCACCCTGACAGACAGACAAGGTGCGCTTATATTCTTGCAAACAAAAAGGCACTCACAGACTATGCATATGGTGCGTTCAAGCGGGAGAATCCAAATTGGGAGGAGGATTTTCTGCAAGTAGAACAGATGTGTGCACAGACAGATGAGAAATGGCTTGCTTCGAGGGAGAGAAAGTTGGTGACAGAATTGGCAGAGCTCAAAGAAAGCGGACAGATGGAAATGTACCGCCAGCAGTCGCAGACACTCATAAGACAGCTCAAGAAGGATTACAAGCGTCAGACTAAGAATTAGGGTGAAAGGGGTTAAAGTATGGGATTATTAGGAAAGATTAAGGGATTTTTTAATCGGCAGACGGACGACGGAGAAAATGTATACAGACCTGACTGGGAGGAGGAGAGCCTAAAGCGCGACAATATTGACATGCATGACAAGATACAGCGTGAGCATTATGTCAAGGCATGTATGGAGCAGATAACAGAGGCATCCAAGGAACTGGACACACTTGGAGGGGAGTATAACTTAGTGACTTCCTATCTGACGGATATGGAGGAAATCGAGGCGCAGCCCGATGAAGTCAAGGAACAGTTAAAAACATACGCTTCAAAAATTCTTGAATTGGAGAACAGCAGGGAGAAACTTGACAAAAAGCGCCGTATCATGAAGCCAGAGGATTATCTTCGCATGGAACGGATCGAGCAGTATATGCCCGAAGGATACAAGAAATTAAAGGAAGCAGAAGATTATCAGATACTTGTAAAAAAGGATATGGGGCGACTTGATGGCGAGCGGCATGCCTATTATTATAGAAAGAATGAGCTTCAGAATGCGATGGGCAACATGAAAGGCATTACGATCATGTGTGTCGGTTCCATGCTGCTTCTGATATTAATGCTCACGATCATAGGCTCTGCGTGGAATCTCGATGTCTCTCTTGGATATGCGATTGCTGTGCTGATCGCGGCATCGACACTTGCTTTTGTGTATGTAAAATTTCATGAGTCGCAGAGAGAACTCGTAAAGGTTGAGAAAGGCATTAATAAGCTTGTCTTATTGCACAATACTGTGAAGATCCGCTATGTGAACAACACGAATCTGCTGGAATATCTGTATGTGAAATACGATGTCAACAGCTCTAATGAACTCAAGAAACTTTGGGACAAGTACCTCGAGGAGAATATCCATCGCGAGCAGGAGAAGCAGATGGAACAGGATATGGATTTCAACGAGGCAGCTCTGATCAAACTTCTACGCAACTGCAATATTGCAGATCCGAACGTTTGGCTTCATCAGGCAGCGGCGCTGATCGACAGCAAGGAAATGGTGGAGATCAGACATGGGCTCATCATCAGACGGCAGAAGCTCAGAAAGCAGATGGAGTACAACGCCAAGGCTGCGCAGGAGGCGCAGGACGAGGTCAAGGATATCATGGCAAAATATCCGGAATATGCAGAGAGAATACTGGACTTAGTGTCCGATTATGAGAAAGCGCTTGCTTAAACAGACGGAAGCAGGTGTTACACAAAGGGAAAGCGCTGCTTTGCGGCCCAAATAATATAAACTATGCAATGAGGAGGAAGAAAAATGCAGGAATTTGCACCAATCAAAGAGGGTAAGGTACGTGAAGTATATGACAACGGGGACAGTCTGATCATCGTGGCAACAGACAGAATCTCCGCTTTTGATGTGATTTTAAAGAACCAGATTACGAAGAAGGGCGCGATACTCACGCAGATGTCAAAGTTTTGGTTTGATTTTACAAAGGACGTTGTGCCAAACCATATGATCTCCGTGGATGTAAAGGATATGCCTGAATTTTTCCAGAATGACAGATTTGATGGCAACAGTATGATGTGCCGCAAACTTGAGATGCTTCCGATTGAGTGCATCGTGCGTGGTTACATCACAGGAAGCGGTTGGGCAAGCTACAAGGAAAATGGGACAGTGTGCGGCATCAGGCTTCCCGAAGGTCTGAAAGAGTCAGAAAAACTTCCTGAGCCGATCTATACACCAAGCACTAAGGCGGAGATCGGACTGCATGACGAGAATATCTCCTTTGAGAGAAGCATCGAAGTACTTGAACAGAAGTTCCCTGGAAAGGGTAAGGAGTATGCCACAAAGATCAAGGAAGCTACGATTGCCCTTTATAATAAGTGCGCAGCATATGCACTGAGCAAGGGGATCATTATCGCGGATACTAAGTTTGAGTTTGGTCTTGATGAGAATGGAAATGTGGTGCTCGGCGATGAGATGCTCACACCGGACAGCTCGCGTTTCTGGCCGTTGGAAGGATATGAGGCAGGCAAGGGACAGCCTTCTTTTGACAAGCAGTTTGTGCGGGACTGGCTCAAGGCAAATCCTGCCAATGATAATCTGCTGCCAGATGAAGTTGTCACCAGGACGGTTGACAAATACAAGGAAGCATTCACACTGCTCACAGGGAAAGAATTTGTTTAGGCACGAATGATCGAGGGGTATAAGATAATTTATGTATAATGAAGATATCGACAGAACTCTTGACGAGACTGGTTTAAAGGAAGAGTGCGGCGTCTTTGGCATCTATGATTTTGACGGACAGGATGTCGCTTCCACGATTTACTACGGACTCTTTGCGCTGCAGCACAGAGGACAGGAAAGCTGTGGTATCGCAGTCAGTGAGACGAGTGGTCCGAAGGGAAAAGTAGTTTCCTATAAAGGCATGGGACTTGTGAATGAAGTGTTTACGCAGGACAATCTGGAAACGATGAAAGGGGATATCGGCGTAGGACATGTTCGCTATTCGACTGCGGGCGCTTCCACGCGGGAAAATGCCCAGCCGCTTGTGTTAAATTATGTAAAGGGAACACTGGCATTGGCACACAATGGAAATCTAATCAATGCGGCGGAGCTCAGGCATGATCTGGAATACACAGGTGCGATTTTTCAGACCACGATCGACTCGGAGGTGATTGCTTACCATATCGCGAGGGAGCGGCTTAACACTAAGACTGTTGAGGAAGCTGTCAATCGGGCGTGTCAGAAGATTAAAGGGGCTTATTCCTTAGTGGTCATGAGTCCGAGAAAACTGATCGGGGCGAGAGATCCTTACGGTTTCAAACCCCTTTGTATCGGAAAACGGGAAAACAGCTATATCATCACTTCAGAGACTTGCGCGCTCGATACGATCGGTGCAGAGTTTGTGCGGGATGTGCTTCCAGGGGAGACTGTCACGATTACTCCTGATGGAGGGATTATATCAGATCTGTCGCGTGCGCTTCCAAAGGAGCAGGAGGCAAGATGTATCTTTGAGTACATTTACTTTGCAAGACCAGACAGTCATATTGACGGGGTGAGTGTGTATGCGTCGCGTATTCAGGCAGGGCGCTTTCTTGCCATGGATTCGCCAGTTGAGGCAGATCTTGTCGTGGGTGTGCCCGAGTCAGGAAATGCAGCGGCGCTTGGTTATTCGCTGCAGTCTGGAATACCATATGGCACTGCTTTTGTGAAAAATGGTTATGTGGGAAGAACATTTATCAAGCCGAAACAGAGCAGCCGCGAGTCAAGTGTGAAGGTGAAACTGAATGTCCTTAAGGAAGCTGTGAACGGAAAGCGTATTATCATGATCGATGACTCTATCGTGCGCGGAACGACTTCGGACAGGATCGTGAGAATGCTCCGGGAGGCAGGGGCAAGGGAAGTCCATGTACGCATCAGTTCGCCGCCGTTTTTGTGGCCATGTTATTTTGGAACAGATGTTCCAGAGAAAGACCAGCTGATCGCAAATAACAGGACGATCGACGAGATCAGGGAAATCATAGACGCTGATTCGCTTGGATATCTGAATATAGACAGGTTAAAGGGTATGGTGGACGGACTGGGTATCTGTACGGGGTGTTTCGATGGGAATTATCCGATGGAGCCGCCGACACAGGATATCCGGGGCGATTTTGAAAAATAGGTTTGCGGACAGGGAAAAGGGATTTTCCTGTTCGATTATGAAATAAGGAGAAGAGTATGAGTACAGACAGATACACTAGTCCCCTTTCTGAGCGCTATGCCAGCAAGGAAATGCAATACATTTTTTCACAGGATATGAAGTTCCGTACATGGAGACGGCTCTGGGTCGCCTTGGCGGAGACGGAGATGGAGCTGGGACTGAGTGAGAACGGCAAGCCGGTCATCTCACAGGAGCAGATTGACGAGCTGAAGGCGCACGCCGAGGATATCAATTACGAGATTGCAAGGGAGCGCGAAAAGCTTGTCCGCCACGACGTTATGAGTCATGTGTATGCCTATGGGCAGCAGTGTCCGAAGGCAGCAGGCATCATTCATCTGGGGGCAACCTCCTGTTATGTGGGAGACAATACGGACATTATCGTGATGAATGAGGCGTTGAAGCTTGTGCACAAAAAGCTTGTGAATGTAATCGACGAGCTTGCAAAGTTCGCAGAGAAGTACAAGAGTCTGCCAACGCTTGCCTTTACGCATTTCCAGCCGGCACAGCCCACTACCGTGGGAAAGCGTGCTACTCTCTGGATGCAGGAGTTTTTGATGGATCTGGAAGATTTGGAGTATGTGATGGGAAGTCTGAAACTGCTGGGCTCTAAGGGGACGACAGGCACGCAGGCAAGTTTCCTGGAACTGTTTAATGGTGATCAGGAGACAATTGACAAGATAGATCCGATGATTGCGGCAAAGATGGGCTTTAAGGAGTGCTATGCTGTGTCAGGACAGACGTATTCCCGCAAGGTAGATACCAGGGTGGCGAATATCCTTGCCGGGATTGCGGCAAGCGCGCACAAGATGTCAAATGACATCAGATTGCTGCAGCATCTGAAAGAGGTGGAGGAACCCTTTGAGAAAGACCAGATTGGTTCGTCTGCGATGGCATATAAGCGAAATCCCATGCGCTCGGAGCGCATTGCATCATTGTCCCGATATGTGATGATAGATGCGTTAAATCCTGCAATTACTTCCGCAACACAGTGGTTCGAGAGGACACTTGATGATTCGGCGAATAAGAGGCTTTCGATTCCTGAAGGATTTCTTGCAGTTGACGGTATTCTTGATCTGTGCCTCAATGTGGTTGATGGGCTTGTTGTCTATGACAAAGTGATCACAAAGCACCTGATGGCAGAGCTTCCGTTCATGGCGACAGAGAATATCATGATGGACGCTGTGAAAAATGGCGGAAACAGACAGGAACTTCACGAGAAAATCAGGACGCTTTCCATGGAAGCAGGAAAGAATGTCAAAGTGGAGGGAAAGGACAACAATCTGCTGGAGCTGATCGCGGCAGATCCGGAGTTCAATCTGTCACTGGAACAGCTCCAGGCGGCGATGGATCCGTCCAGGTATGTGGGCAGATCACCGATACAGGTTGACAATTTCCTGGACAAAGTGGTCAAGCCAGTGCTCGAGGCAAATCAGTCCGAGCTTGGCATCAAGGCGGAAATAAATGTCTGAAATATGCTTTACTTATTTGTCAAAAAGTTGTATGATAATTAGCGGTGTGTTTGTGCACACGGTGTAAGAGGAGTTTGGGGAACGAAATCGTTCCTAGTAAAAAAGAACCGGAGGTATGTCAATGGTAAAAGCAGTAGTAGGAGCTAATTGGGGCGACGAGGGAAAAGGTAAGATTACCGATATGCTCGCACGCGAGGCAGATATTGTTATCCGTTTTCAGGGGGGGGCAAATGCAGGACACACAATCGTGAATAATTATGGTAAGTTTGCACTTCACACCCTGCCTTCAGGAGTATTTTATAATCATACGACAAGCATTATCGGTAATGGTGTGGCGCTGAATATTCCGGTTCTGATGAATGAGATCAAGTCGATCACGGACAGGAATGTGCCGATGCCCAAGATCCTGGTATCAGACAGGGCGCAGATCGTGATGCCGTATCATGTGCTGTTTGACCAGTATGAGGAGGAGCGCCTGGGTGGAAAATCGTTTGGATCCACCAAGTCAGGTATCGCCCCTTTCTATTCAGATAAATATGCAAAGATTGGTTTTCAGGTGAGCGAGCTTTTTGACGAGGAACTCTTGAAAGAGAAGATTGAGCAGGTGTCAGAGCAGAAAAACGTTATCCTGGAGCATTTGTATCACAAGCCTGCAATCGTTCCGGCAGAACTTCTTGAGACACTGCACGGATACAGGGATATGGTCGAGCCTTATGTATGTGATATCTCTGCATATCTTGACGAGGCATTAAAGGCTGGAAAGAATATTCTCCTGGAAGGGCAGCTTGGCACGTTAAAGGATCCTGACCACGGAATTTATCCAATGGTAACGTCTTCATCGACACTTGCAGCTTACGGTGCGATTGGTGCAGGGATACCACCCTATGAGATCAAAGAAATTTATACAGTATGTAAGGCATATTCGTCGGCAGTTGGCGCAGGTGCTTTTGTTTCAGAAATATTTGGCGACGAGGCTGATGAGCTCAGACGGCGTGGAGGAGATGGCGGAGAGTACGGTGCTACGACAGGACGCCCGAGACGTATGGGTTGGTTTGACTGTGTGGCGTCCAAGTACGGCTGCCGTATGCAGGGAACGACGGATGTCTGCTTTACAGTGCTGGATGTGCTCGGATATCTCGACGAGATTCCTGTATGTACAGGATATGAGATTGACGGGGAAGTTACGACGCAGTTTCCTGTCACGGCAAAGCTTGGGAAGGCAAAGCCGGTGTTCACGACATTGCCCGGATGGAAGACGGACATCAGGGGCATCAGGAACTACGAGGAGCTTCCTGAGAACTGCCGCAGATATGTGGAATTCATCGAGAAACAGATTGGCTATCCGATCACACTTGTGAGCAATGGACCAGCGAGGGATGATATCATATATAGAAAGAGTAAATTAAAGAGTTCAAAATAATGTGATAAAATAGAAAGCCAAAGGTGATGTGTATCGTATGCCTTTGGCTTTTTATGCACACGGACATTCAAAGGAAAAATATCAACGGAGGATAAAATTTATGAAGAAGAAAGTATTGGCATTGATGCTGACGACTGTCATGGTGATGTCATTGACAGCGTGTGCTTCTCACATAGGGCATTCTGATGATACTATTACGACAGAGATGAATATTGCAATGATCACGGATTCCGGCGATGTCACAGACCAAGGTTATAACCAGGCATCATATGAAGCCTGCAGGAACTGGTCTGAGATTAACGATGTGCCATTTACCTGTTACAAACCGGAAAGTGATTCTGACGAGGCGAGAAACACGAGTGTTGACAAAGCTGTGGCAGAAGGAGCAGATATCATTGTTATGCCGGGATATCTGTTTGCGGCGACGATTGTCACGCAGCCAGAAAGGTATCCGAGCGTAAAATTTGTTGCACTCGATGTCAGTGCAGGAGATCTCTGCGAAAAGGCTGTAGGTGAGGAATATACTGGAAATCCAGAAGATTACAGTGTGACTGATTATTACCATGAAGAGAATGTCTACTGTTGTACTTATCAGGAGGAGATTTCCGGATATATGGTGGGATATGCGGCTGTGAAATCAGGTTACAGGCATCTTGGATTTCTCGGAGGAGTGTCTGCTCCAGTAGTTCATCGTTATGGATATGGTTATCTGCAAGGAATTGATGCAGCAGCGGCAGAACTTGGTATCACAGGTGAGATTGAAGTGGAATATATATGCGGTGGGCAGTTTTATGGAGACGCTGACATTACAAGTGTCATGGATACATGGTACAGTGAGAAAAATGTAGAAATCGTCTTTTCCTGCGGAGGTAAAATCTACACATCAGCGGCAGAAGCGGCGGCAAAGACAGGTGGGAAAGTGATCGGCGTCGATTCGGACCAGCAACCTGTTATTGACGGGGTATATGGACAGGGCTTAACAGTTACCTCGGCAATGAAAGACCTCACTGGGACGGTCAACGACGTTCTCACAAGCATCAGAGATGGAAGATGGAGTGATTATGCAGGAAAAATTGGAAACCTCGGAATCGTCTCAGAGAATCCAGAGGAGAATTATGTGCAGCTGCCGATTCGGAGTACACAATGGAGCGATGCATTTACGGAGAACGATTATAATGCGCTGGTAAAGGCGATGTATAGCGGCGAGATTGTAGTTTCTGGTGATACTTCGAAAATGCCTGTGACAGATATCAGGGTGACAGATTATGGGATCATAAAGTAGTAAGTAGAGTATCTGATCATGGTTAGATATCCAGAATTGTTTTTGTCAAGCCCTAAATCGGACAGATTTTTTTACAATTAGGACGGATTTTGACAATTCGTGCAACTCCTATTGAAAAAATCCGGAAACTCCATATACTAAAATAATAGAAAAATCTTTGCTAATCAGACGAGGAGACTGCACAATGGAATTACAAAAACTTAGTTCAAATGTCAACAAGAGGGCCAGCCAGTCAATCAGGAGAATTATTTTCGGACTGTGCATGTTAGCAGGAGCAACGGTACTTGCTATTATTATTTCGTATACAATTAAAGATAATAGAAAGCAGGCACAGCTATATTGTTCACAAGTGGATAATGCTATGACGGAAAAGATGGCATTTATCAATACTGTTGCGACAGGGATTTCTTCCGGAATAGCACAGTCGGATTATTATGCGTATATAGATGAACTGGCAAACCAGTATGATGATATATCGGCAGTATATGTCTGTGTAAAGCAGGACGATGTCATCTACTCGGACGGAATTATGACATATATGTCAGGCGGATGGCTGCCGGAAGCTGATTTTGTAGTATCTGAACGCGCATGGTATGTAGGTGCAGTAGAGACGCAGGGGGTATATGTGACCGAGCCATATCTGGATGAACAGACCGGAAATATTTGTATTACCGCCTCTAAAGCGATATACAGCGGCGGTTCTCTACTTGGCGTGGCAGGAATAGATATGTATATGGATAATCTGGTTGCGTTGATTGAGAGTTCATACGATGACGGGAACTATGTGTTTTTAACATCAAAGGAAGACGTCATTTTAACACATCCGGATAAAGATATTGCATTGAATAATGAAAAAAGTACAACGGTGTCAGAGGCTTTAGGTGGGAAATATAAAAGCGTTTGTGAGAAAGAGCTGTCAGCAAAACTGATTTGGGATTACAGCGGCGGATTAAAATTTGCAGTCAGCAGCATTGCCAAAACAACAGGCTGGAATGTGGTAGCAGTTATATCTCTTACATGGATCATCATGGTGATTGTCCTGATTATGATACTGACAATAATATTGGGTATTTTGCTGGAGAAACTGGCAAAGCGGCAGCTGATCAATGGCATTAATCCAATGTTTTCACCACTGGAAGAATTGGCAGCAAATGTGAGTAAAATATCGGACGGTAAATTGGATTATGTTTTTCATGTAGATGAGCAGTCGCAGGAAGTAAATGCACTGTCAGTAGCGCTTAACAACACAATGAAAGGGCTGCAGCATTATATTATGGAGATTACAAATACTGTGACTTCTATTTCAGAGAAGAATCTGAACTTTAGTGTAGAAGGAGAGTATACGGGAGAGTATGAAAAAATTAAGATCGCATTGATTGATATTATAAAAGTGCTGAATGAAAGCTTTATAGAAATAAGCGAACAGGCAGCAACAGTGCTACATTATTCGGAAAACTTATCGGAAACAAGTGAAAATGTCGCAAATGTGGCGGCGGTGCAAAGTGAATCTGTTATGAATGCGTCAAGGGAAATGAAGAGTCTGACGGATAATATGGAGAAAATAACCGAATTTGCGGTTTCCATTAAAGTAAATACAGATAATGTAAATGAACGTCTGGCAGTTGGAAGTGCGGAAATGAATGAACTGGTTATGGCGATTGATGAGATAGCGGGCTGTTATGATGAGATCGCCGGATTTGTAACAGAAATCAACGCGATTGCAAGCCAGACAAATCTGCTTGCATTAAATGCATCAATAGAAGCTGCAAGAGCTGGAGATGCCGGCAGGGGATTTGCAGTGGTGGCTGAAGAAATCGGTACACTCTCAGCAAGCAGTTCACAGTCAAGTGCTAAGATCAGCGATGTCATCGCGCATTCCCTGACTTCCGTTGCAAAAGGAAAGGAACTAGTTGCAAAGACAGATAAAACAATTTCAGACAGTGCGGAGTTTTCTGCTGCTAATACACAGATGGTCGATGAAATCGTAAATTTTGTTGAAACACAGAAAAATTCCGCGGATGAAATTTCCATAAGTATAAGAAAAATTAGTGAAATGGTGGGAAATAATGCGGCGAGTGCCAAGGAAAATTCTGAAATTTCATCGCATTTAGGAGCATGTGCACAGGCGTTAATGGATACGATTGTACAATTCCAGTTAAAAAAGCGTACATAAAATGAAAGGTAAATGCTGTTATTCAGGAGTTTAACGAGGATTATTGTACCATACGGAGAGATATGATCTCAGAAGGGAACATGGAGAGGAAAGGGACAGAATATACAAGAAAAGAGTAATAATAGAAAATGAGTAGCAACAGCGCTTTGAGATAGTTTGAAACTATAACAAAGCGCTATTATTCAGCATCATCTTCGCACAGATGTGATTGCGTATTAAATATTATGCACGCAAACATTATATTTACAAACATAATAAATGTGATAAAATAGAAATAAACAGGCAAAAGGAGTGTGACAGTCATGAAGCAGTTCGTAGACTGCAAACTTGAAATCAGAACGCTGGAAAGAGAATACACTAAAAAGGAGACAGAGAGCATCAACAGAAATCTGTTCCTTGGAGATTGGTGAGGACTGGTCATATGAACTGCGATTTAACCCAGGGAAATATCATGAAAAAGCTGTTAAAGTTCGCATTTCCGATTATGGTGGGAAATGTCCTGCAGCAGCTTTACAATGTGGTGGATACGCTGATCGTCGGGCGGTTTCTCGGTAAAAACGCGCTGGCGGCAGTGGGGTCCTCCTACACGCTGATGGTTTTTGTTACTTCGATTATTTTAGGGCTCTGTATGGGCAGTAGTGCCTTTTTTTCTATGCAGTTTGGCAGGCGTGATTATGACAGGCTGGAAAAGGGCATCTATATGGCGTTTCTGATGATCGGGACAGTTACCATAACTCTGAATGTCCTGGTCTACGCAGGGATTCAGGGGATTCTTGTTTTTCTTCGTGTACCTGAAGAAGTAGTACCATTCATGAAGGAGTATCTCTTATGGATATTTGCGGGGATTATCGCGACCTTTTTGTATAACTTTGTGGCAAATTTTATGCGTGCTCTCGGCAATTCGCTGATACCACTCTGTTTCCTTGGCGTCTCAGCAGTATTGAATATTTTTCTGGATTTGTTTTTTATCCGCGTGCTGATGTGGGGTGTCGGCGGAGCGGCGGCAGCTACAGTGATCTCGCAGTATGTGGCAGGAGCGGGTATTTTGATATATTGTGTGAGGAAATATCCCGAGGTACATATTAAAAAGGAAAACAGACATTGGAACCAAGGGATCTTAAAAGAACTGCTCGGCTTGTCATCACTGACATGTCTGCAGCAGTCGGTTATGAACTTTGGCATTTTAATGGTGCAGGGACTTGTCAACAGCTTTGGTGCAGTAGTGATGGCGGCATTTGCGGCAGCAGTCAAGATTGACTCATTTGCCTACTCGCCAGTACAGGATTTCGGCAATGCATTCTCAACTTATGTGGCGCAAAACTACGGAGCTGGAAAACAGGATCGAATCCGCAGAGGAATGCGGGATGCCGTACTTAGTGCATTTCTATTCTGTTCTGTGATTTCTGTGCTGGTGGTAGGATTTGCAAAGCCGCTTATGTCGCTGTTTCTCGATGAGAGCAGTGCGGAGGCGGTTGTGGTGGGTGTTGGATATCTGCGCATCGAGGCGTCGTTTTACTTTGGGATAGGACTGCTGTTTTTGTTTTATGGTTATTTTCGAGCAGTCAACAAGCCAGGCATCTCCGTCATTCTTACCGTGATATCACTTGGAATGCGTGTGCTGTTGGCGTATACGCTCTCTGCCATAGACGGAATCGGTGTGACGGGCATCTGGATGTCCGTGCCGATTGGGTGGTTCCTTGCAGATGCGGCAGGTGCAGCGTTCTATCTGATGAAAAATAAGAAAGATGTGGTTATGCCAACTACATAGAGTATGATGTATTATCATGATAAGGAACTGTACAGAAATAACATGTGCAACTTGCGCAGGATATTTCTTCGAGGTTAAATTGATAAATCAATTGGTCAAAAAACGTAGGCGTAGTGGGCTACGGCGAGGCTTTTTGACCTGTGCAATCGGAGAAATAGACAAGTCAAGGTGTACATGTTATTTTTGAACAGTTCCTAAGGATCGCAATATATATTTAGATTTAGCAGAAAGGACAAATGACAATGGGACATTGCATAAGAGCTATTATTGGAGTACATGAGTCTGTTCAGAAACTGGCAGAAGACTGGGTATACGCAGAGGAAATCGAACTGCTACAAGGATATGGAATGGTCTTTTTGACGAATGCGCTTTTGGATGACATTACAGAGTTATACGACGTACCTGATGAGTTCTGTTTTCCTGAACTAGACTATTTCACTGTGGCGGCTGAGCAACTCCTGCAGCAATATTCGTTTCGTACAAAATTAGCCTATGTGGAAACCGATTATTTTGGTGGTGTGGGAACTCAGGCAGGCGTGCTTTATGAAAATGGACGAATCTCCATTGAACCACGCAGCGGTGATGGAACGATCAACCTGTTGTTAAAAGAACTTGGTGTCTGGTGCAGACCTGGCAAGGATGCGTTTGACAGCCTCAACCTGGGAAGATATCGCCGAATGCCCGAGTAGTTCTTGCACGGAATGGAAGGGATAAAATTTTTTGATGGTTGACATTGGTTCTATAACCTGATAATATAAGGATTGAAAATATTAAATGAAACGGAGGTAATTGATAATGACAAAGATGAAGAACAGCATGGAAAAGAACTTCATAAAGTGCGCGGTTACCTCGGAGAACTGCAATTAAAAAAGTTGTGTTTGTCGTGGTATCGTCTGGTGCCACGATTTTATGCATACAGTAGATTTTTAATCCCGAAGGCATAGAATGGTGTCTTCGGGATTTTTTGCGTGAAAGGAGAGATGTACTATGATACAGAATAGGAAAAATGAATTCAAAAATGTTTTGGAAAACGAAGTCACATGGAACAGGAAAAGATTGATAAGAAAGAGGAAAAGACGAAATGGAAAATATAGCGATTGTTACGGCGGTGCACAGGGACCGCTATGAATTGAGTTTTGGTACAGAAATTTTATATGGAAGATTAAAGACAGCAGCTTTTTACAACAGTGGGGAAATCGTAATGTTCCCGACTGTCGGCGACCAGGTTGAAGTGCTTTGGAATGCGGACGGTGACAGCACGATTCTCAAGGTCATGGAGCGAAAATCAGTGTTTATGCGCTTAAACGCAACACAAGGACTGCCTGATCAGGCGGTAGCAGCCAATTTTGACTATGTTTTTATCACAATGTCGTTGAATAAGGATTTTCATCCGTCAAAGTTAGAACGGTATCTGACAGTCGCATGGCAGAGTGGAGGAACACCTGTTATATTGCTGACCAAATCCGATCTAATGGAAGATCGGGAACAGGTATTAGCGCAGGTAAATACTCTGGCGCCTGGCGTCGATATATACTGTGTAAGTTCGTATACCGGGGAAGGGTTCTTGCAGTTAGAAAAATATTTTACGAATGGACATACCATTGTACTGCTCGGATCTTCGGGAGTTGGAAAATCTTCTTTTGTAAATATCCTGATGGGTGAAGAGCAGATGCAGACAGGCAGTATCAGGGAGTCAGATGCACAGGGACGTCATACGACAACGTATAAGCAGATGTTTGATATTCCAGACCAGATTACACTCCCCGATAAAAGCGTCATAAAAGGTGGTGGCAGAATCATTGATACACCAGGTATACGAAAGCTGATCCTGGGTGAGGGCACAGACGGAGTGGAACTTACTTTTGAGGACATTGAGGAGCTGGTATTACAGTGCAGATTTTCGGACTGCCAGCACCAGACAGAGCCAGGGTGCGCCGTCAAAAGAGCCCTGGAGGACGGAACACTTGACCAAAGGCATTGGAAAACGTATCTGGGCCTGCAAAAAGAAGAGGCATATGCCAGGACAAGGCAGCAGGTGCTTATGAGGAAAATGGAGAAATCAAAAAGACGGAGAATTGAAGGAGGGCGTCAATGAAAATTTATTATGATAAAAATAACATCTTAATACGTGATATGCAGCAGAGTGATGCGCAGATGATCACCGAGGAGGAGATTGCACAGGGCTGGGATGCCAGTGTGGAAAAGTATGAAATGAGGCTTCGGGACCAGAGCGAGGGAAAGTCGGCAGCTCTGACTGCTGAATACCATGGTAAGATAGCAGGATATATCAATGTATATCTCGATTCTAAGTGGGGAGCATTTGCAAATCAGGGATATCCTGAAATCGTTGATTTTGGAGTGTTGGAGAAATATCGGAAAAAGGGGATTGGCAGCAGGCTGATGGATGTGGCTGAGCAGATCGCATCAGAGTACTCAGATATAGTCTGTCTCGGTGTCGGTCTTCATACCGGATACGGAAGTGCGCAGAGAATGTATGTAAAGCGTGGATATATTCCAGACGGTACGGGAGTCTGGTACAAGGATGAGATTTGCGGACAATATGCAGATTGTTGTAATGATGATGATCTGGTGTTATACTTTTCTAAGAAACTCAAATGATAAAAAAGAGTCATAAACAGGAAGAAAATGACATACGATCATGTTATCTTTTGACTTGTTTCTTCCAAATTCACATTGATATTGGGAGACAGCGTTCTTGCCATATAGACAGCTGGCGTGTCCAAAAGACTCGTAAAAATAAAGATAACATAGCTTGAAAAAACAATGTTTATCAAGGTCCTGAATTCGTAAACGCCCCAGAATGCAGCAAAGGTGTATAGGAACGTATTAAAAAACTGTGAGACAAGTGTGGAGCCGTTATTTCTCAGCCACAAGAATTTTCTGGAGTCATTACACCGTTTTGTTGTGCGTGCCCAGATTGCATGGTACGCAAAGACATCAAACGCCTGCACAATGGCATAGACGATAATGCTGCTGAGCATCAGCCGCGGCGTGTTGGAAAAGACAGACGCAATCGCAGGAGAAGCCCAGTCGCTGGTGTTTGGCGTGTAAAGCATCCAGGACTGCGAAATTAGGATAAACACGCCGGAAGTAAGGATACCGATAAGGACTGCCTTATTAGCGGCGCGTTTTCCTTCCACTTCGCTCAGAATATCTGTGACCAGAAATGTTGAAGCAAACAAAATATTGCCAAGCGTCTGTTCCATGCCAAAGGCGTTTACGATGATCAAAACCTCAATGTTAGCCGCAATCGTGGCGAGAACTGTCCAGCAGTACAGACCAGATTTTCCAAGAAAACGGTAAAAAAGTACTACACAGGTGTAAATCAATATCAGACTAAGAATCAATAAAAGTTCATTGCACATAATAATCCCCCATAGTTATCAAAATAATAAAATTTTTATCCAACACCAAAATCCGTATTGTTCAGTAAAATGTCAATACGTGTGTTGTCCTTATAAACCGGATAAATCTTTTTCATAAAAATGTCAATAACTGATGAGTCAGGTTGTATCTTTGTCGTATTTTCAACCATGATATTGATACAGACGCGCTCGAAATTTGCAAGACCTGTTTCGATATCATACAGCATTGAATCTTCCGTCTGGCCATCTAAACCAAAGAGCAGACAGACTTCATCAAAACAGGCGGCAATTTTTGCGGGAGATGTCTCGTCGATTCCTTTGCGAAGTACCTGCTCACGGTATTGATTGTCAAAGGTCTCCACGCCGATCTTGATTTTTACCTGAATCCCATGTGCCGCAAAGATCTTGCGGAGTGCAGCCACCGATTCCCTGTGCATCCAGTGACACTCAAAATGGATTTCCGCAATCTTTTTTTCAATGCAGGTATCCAAAATCAGTTGAACTGTCTGATTGTCCAAATCTACAAAACTTCCCGAATTGATGACTTCCAGCTTGCCGTATTTTCCCGTGACCTGTTTCAGAACTTCCTGATTCAGCGCAAAATTGCTGTCCTTGTCAAGACCAAAATCAAGGTGGTAGTCACAGAAAGTACATCGCCGCCATTTACAGCCCGAACCGCGCAGCAGCACGATTTCACGTCTGTTTTTCTCTGTAATCTCAGAATATCTTGTCAGTGAATCCGTTTCCATAAAATTATCATGTCCTTCCTTTATTAAAAAGCCAGCCATTATAGCAGACAGATGCCTGATTTTGTGTCCTGCAATGAAAAAGGGAACTTGCAGCTGTACAAATTCCCATCAAAACAAAAGGAGCACAAAGCTCCGAATTTTACAATCCATAGTTTTGTTTATAGACAGGATGGTTTCGAACTGTCTGTATGAAGTTTTTGATTAGCAGTGCTTATTATAGCATGTCTCATGATGAAAGTCCACAAAAATTTTTACAGATCATTTTCTCTGTTTTCTTCCTTTTGCTCAGGAAAAAGTTCTGCTATGGTATGCTTATGCTGAAAACGACCGATACAAAACAGCAATAACCATGCCAGAATAGGAATTGCAATAATACAAAATAAAAGTGCCATAAAGCGATTTCCGGATTCCCCAGGAGCCGCGGTAAAAGCGGATATCGCAAATGCAATAATCAAAACAACAATCGCAGCCAGTGCAAAGAGGGCAATAATCCTTCGTGCATTTTTTTTCATATTATGATATCCATACCTTTCCCAAAATGTTATTGTATTGTTATTGCTTTTGTGTTGATAATTTCTTAATAGCAAAGCTTTTGCCATCTCAGTATACCACACCCGTTCTTGATACGCAATAATATTACGTATTATGATTATAGGGATCACAAAAATAATAATCCAACCGACATTCCCTTTGACTTTCGGTGGAGTTTAGTATATACTGTTACTGACAGTATCATAATGAATAGGGACAAATAAGATACAGATGGCATTTATTGCGGAGGATACACAGCCAAATGGTTTATGGCGGTACAAAAATATGTGATAAAGACGAAAGGATGTAAGTATCATGGCAGAGGAAATGACATTATTAGACCAGTGGAGAGGGATGGCATACAACGAGCAGACAGATAAAAACACGCTGCAGAAACTTTGGATTGACTATTTCCAGAAGGAAAAAGAGATCTATCAGCAGCTTTTGACAAATCCCGATGAGGAAGTAAGGGGAACCGTGAAAGAGCTGGCAGAAAAGTACGGTGTGGACATCATGACAATGACGGGATTCCTTGATGGTATCAATGAAAGCTTAAAAGTGGCAAATCCAATTGAGGAGATGAACGAGGACACAGAGGTGAGCCTTGGATTTGAAAAGGAGCTTCTCTATAAAAATATGGTTGCAGCGGAAGCTGACTGGCTATATAACCTTGAAGAGTGGAATGCCATTTTTGACGAGGATAAGAAGAAAGCGTTATATAAGGAGCAGAAATCCTCGACAACGATTGTTAAGGAGACTAAGATTTACCCGAATGATCCCTGCCCATGCGGAAGCGGCAGGAAATATAAAAAGTGTTGCGGAAAAAATAAATAAATTTGCAGATTTCTAAAAAATTACTCTTTACAATCCGCAATTTTAGGAATAATATAATCTGTAAGTGATATAAAAACACGTTGATGAGACGAGTAAGATATTACAATGTATCAGAGAGAAGCGTCATCTGTGGTGAAAACGCTTTTGCAGGAGATATCCGAAAACTAACTCGGAGTGGCCCCAATCCGGTCCGTTGATTACGTTACAATCTAAGGAACTGTTCAGAAATAACTCATAACAATGACTTGTCACAAGTTATTTCTGAACAGTTCCTAAGTGGTCTGTTAGGTGTGCGTCCTGCGCATGGATAGCAGGCAAGCAGGGTGGAACCGCGTTAACACGTCCCATGCATTACATAATCTGTAGTGTATGGGATTTTTTATGCACACGGATGCCCATTCCCCTACTCGATTTATACGAAACATTATAAAGGAGATGTGTATTATGGATGAAACAAAAACAAAATATGGCGATTATGCATTACCAATATTATGTCTATTGGCAGGAATTCTGATTGGATTTTTGCTGTCGCCAGCGAAAAAAGGCAGAATAACCGTTTTGAGCAACAATACGATCGGTTCTAAGAATGGCTCCAGAAACAGTGCAGCTGATATGATGGTTGGCGCACAGAAGAGCAAGTAGGAAAGAGGGAGGTATAAAAATGAAGGTTACATTAAAAGACGGATTAGTAAAAGAGTACAGTGAAGCGAAATCAATTATTGACATCGCAAAGGACATCAGTGAGGGGCTTGCGCGTGTGGCGTGTGCTGGCGAGATCAATGGAGAGATGGCAGACTTAAGGACAATGATTGAAAATGATTGCGAACTCAACATTATCACAGCGACAGATCCCAAAGCGCTCTATGTGATCAGGCATACGGCATCCCATGTGCTTGCAGAGGCGGTAAAGCGCCTGTTCCCGAATGCAAAAGTGACAATCGGACCAGCTATTGATGACGGCTTTTATTATGATTTTGATGCAGATCCGTTTTCAAGGGAGGATCTGGATAAGATCGAGGCAGAGATGAAAAAGATCATCAAGGAAGGGCATGAGATCACACGTTTCACGCTCCCAAGGGCGGAAGCAATCAAGTTTATGGAGGAGAAGGGTGAGCCATTCAAAGTTGAGTTGATACAGGATCTGCCGGAAGATGCCGAGATCAGCTTTTATGACCAGGGCGGCTTTGTAGACCTGTGTGCAGGCCCGCATCTGATGAGTACGAAGGGGGTTAAGGCATTTAAACTGACATCTTCCTCCATGGCATACTGGAGAGGAGATTCCAATAAGGCACGACTGCAGCGTATTTATGGTACGGCTTATAATAAAAAAGAAGAGCTTGCGGAGCACTTGGAGCGCATGGAGGACGCAAAGCGCCGCGACCACAACAAACTTGGTCGTGAGATGGATCTGTTCACGACGGTAGATGTGATCGGACAGGGACTTCCTTTATTTACACCCAAAGGAACCAAAATGATCATGAAGCTCCAGAGATGGATTGAGGATCTGGAGGACAATGAGTGGGGATATATGCGGACGAGAACACCTCTGATGGCAAAGTCCGACCTCTATAAGATTTCGGGACACTGGGATCATTACA
This sequence comes from Lachnospiraceae bacterium, assembly GCA_029067205.1. Taxonomy (GTDB): domain Bacteria; phylum Bacillota; class Clostridia; order Lachnospirales; family Lachnospiraceae; genus COE1. Next base: position 9,546 of record JAIEEY010000455.1, on the reverse strand, counting down.
AAGAAGGTATGTTCGTGTTCGGGGACGAGGAGAAAGACAAGGAAGTATTTGCGCTCCGTCCGATGACCTGTCCGTTTCAATATTATGTATATAAAAATTCGCAGAAGTCCTATCGGGACCTTCCATGCAGGTACAGTGAGACGTCTACACTTTTCAGAAACGAGGACTCTGGCGAGATGCACGGACTGACCAGAGTACGCCAGTTTACGATTTCGGAGGGACACCTGATTGTCAGACCAGACCAGATGGTGGAGGAGTTCAAGGGTTGTCTTGCATTGGCAAAGTATTGCCTTGAGACACTTGGCGTAAATGGAGATGTAACCTATCATTTGTCAAAATGGGACCCTGAAAACAAAGAAAAATATATTGGCGAGCCGGAAGTATGGAATGAGACAGAGCAGCATATCAGGGAGATTCTGACAGAGCTGGAGATTCCGTTTGTAGAGGATGTCGGAGAAGCTGCATTCTATGGACCAAAGGTAGATATCAATGCAAAGAATGTCTATGGCAAGGAAGACACGATGATCACGATTCAGTGGGATGCGCTGCTTGCGGAGCAGTTTGACATGTATTATATTGACCAGAATGGCGATAAAGTGCGTCCTTATATCATTCACAGGACTTCCATGGGCTGCTATGAGCGCACTCTTGCATGGCTGATTGAAAAATATGCCGGGAAATTTCCTACATGGCTCTGCGCGGAGCAGGTGCGTGTGCTTCCGATTTCCGACAAATATGAAGACTATGCACAGAGCGTGTGCAAGGAGCTGAAAAAAGCGGGAATCGACGCCACGGTTGACAGCCGCTCGGAAAAAATCGGCTTTAAGATTCGCGAGGCGAGACTGGATAAGCTTCCGTATATGCTTGTAGTAGGGCAGCAGGAGGAGACAGACCACACAGTATCCGTCAGGAGCCGTTTTGCCGGGGACGAGGGCGCGAAATCGCTGGAAAACTTTATTGCGGATATCACAGAGGAAATCAGAAACAAAACAATCCGCGAAGAACTTCCAGCAGAGAAAATAAATAATTGAAATAAGAATAACACAGGTTAATGTCAGGCATACTAATTATGAGTTCATTTATAGAAACTCAAAACTGCTGTGAAAATATGTGATAAAAAAGCATCAGTTCTGATGAAATAATGTGAGCAGGGCTGATGCGGAATTTGAATGGAGGTATGACTATGTCTGAATTAACCTGTGGAGTATGCAATTGTACCTATAACAAAGACCACTGCTGCTGCAAGGGCGATATCATGGTAGGAGGAAAACATTCCTGCGACTGCGATGATACCTGCTGTGAGAGCTTTCACAAGAGAAGCGGTGACAGTTTTACGAGTGCAGTATCACACCCAAGCCAGCATATCAGCATCGATTGCGAGGCAGTGAAATGCGTATACAATTCGGATTACCGCTGCAATGCAGAGCATGTTGATATTAAAGGAAATCATGCGGGCACAAGCGGTGAGACACTCTGTGCGACTTTCCGTGAAAAGTAGTAAAGAAAATTGAAAAATTTGGTTGACAGGGAATGGATACTGTGATAGAGTATTGGTGTTTGAGAAGACTCAGACAGATACAGGCAAGCAGAGTATCCACTCTCACCCTATGGCAATTGGGCTTATAGGTGTTCAAGATTTTAATTTTATTTCTATTGTGTCTTTTGCGCGTATAGATTAGATAAAATGAGAAATGAAGTGGATGATCCTGCGGTTATCCACTTTTTATATTTTCTTATGATTTTATTTATGGAGGTGTAAGGTTATTAGCGATTTAATGATTAACGAACAAATTAGGGACAGAGAGGTGCGCGTGATTGGTGAGGATGGTGAACAGCTTGGTATCATGTCATCCAGAGAGGCCATGAGACTGGCGGAGGAAGCAGGAGTCGATCTTGTGAAGATAGCGCCCACAGCAAAGCCGCCTGTGTGTAAGATAGTTGATTATGGTAAGTTCAAGTATGAACAGACAAGAAAAGAGAAGGAAGCCAAGAAAAAGCAAAAGGTAATCGACGTAAAAGAAATTCGTTTGTCTCCCAATATCGACACTAATGACTTGAACACGAAGATAAATGCTGCCCGCAAATTCCTTTCCAAAGGTGATAAGGTAAAAGTTACACTGCGTTTTCGGGGGCGTGAGATGGCTCATATGCAGAACAGCAAACATATTCTTGTAGATTTTGGCGAGAGCCTGAGCGATATCGCAGTGGTGGAGAAAGAACCCAGGGTAGAGGGTAGGACTATGACAATGTTTTTAGCTGAAAAACGATAAGCAGTTTCAGGGAACGGCTTATAACAGTTAAAAGATAAAAAGTATGAAAAATCATGGATTTTTCATACAGCAAATTTGTGCAGGGCACAAATTCGCAGGAATTTGGCAATTGCATAGGTATTATTATGAGTTTAGGAGGAATGAGTTATGCCAAAAATGAAAACCAGCAGTTCAGCTGCAAAGCGCTTTAAAGTAACAGGAACAGGTAAATTAAAAAGGGCAAAAGCTTATAAAAGCCATATCTTGACAAAGAAGACCAGGAAGAGAAAGAGAAATCTTAGAAAGGCTGCCATCACAGATGCAACCAATGTTAAGAATATGAAGAAGATCTTACCATACTTGTAAGGGTTGGTAAAGGCGATTATTTGTTAGGAGGGTTTAGAAAATGGCAAGAATTAAAGGCGGTTTAAACGCAAAGAAGAAACATAACAGGGTATTGAAACTTGCGAAAGGTTACAGGGGAGCAAGATCAAAGCAGTACAGGGTAGCAAAACAGTCCGTTATGAGGGCATTGGCTTCCTCATACGCTGGCAGGAAAGAGAGAAAACGTCAGTTCAGACAGCTCTGGATCGCACGTATCAATGCTGCTGCCAGAATGAACGGCTTATCATACAGCAAGATGATGCATGGATTAAAGGTTGCAGGAATAGATATCAACAGAAAGATGCTTGCAGAGATGGCAGTTAACGATGCAGAGGGCTTCAAGACACTTGCAGAGCTTGCGAAGAAGAGTGCATGATCATTCCTGTTAAGTGAATGATATTGTTAAAAGGGGGTATTATCATGAAAGCAATTTTTCATGATGATATCCTTTATTTGTTTCATTGGTGATGTTGATAGATGGACGAGGTATAGAGTTAGCTAGAAGGTCGCTTTCAAACTATCGATTGGTATGTGTGCCGGAGCACGCAAGGGGTATAAGCATGTTAAGGGAAATTATATCGTCAAGTATTGTAGGGGCGGTGCTGGGACTGCCCCCAGTCATGATTATCATGGAAATCGTTTTTGCGGTAAAAAAGAAGCAGAATCTTGCGTTTGAACTGATTGCGTTTTCAATAGGAAGTATATATATGTATGCGGCATATAGGTTGTGGGAACTGCCATCATATGATAAACCAATCAATATATGGGGGTCAGAATCAGCGCATGAACCTGTTAATCTGGAATATAGTATGGCAATCCTGTTGTTTGCCCTGCTGGGGTTTGCAAGTTATATAACACTAAAGTTCTGCACAAAGAAATTTCCGCCATTAACAGAAGTTTTCCTGCTTGGTGGCATGTATGCAGGAATGCTGCTCTGCATCGTGTTTCTGTTTCAGCTGCTCATGGGAGTTCATGCACAGCCGGCTGATATAAGCGGACTCATAGGAGCCATGGATGAGGAATACTTGAAAAACTGGAAAGTATCACTGGATGAGTTTGATTACTTCCTTATTTTTTGTCTGTGTATCGTGCCTGTACTGTTTCTGATTCACTGCATTTATCTTATGATAACTATGATGAAAGAGAAGGCACAGGAGCAAAGCAGCAAGAATTATGATAATCCCCTGATGAATCAGGTGAACAACTTCTTTGTAAAAAGTATGGGAAAGTATTTGATGGCAGTTTTGGCAATGCTTCCGCTCCTGGCAGTACTCACTGTGATCTTGACACTGTTTGGTCAGCAGCCTGACAGTATTATACTTGCATTTACCAGGACAAGCGACTGGATCCTGTCAAAAGAGATATCACCGCCGCCAGTTGCATATGACACCCACTATTTATGCACGGTATCACTGAGAGGGCACAAAAAACTGGTGAAGCCGCTTCGGTATGGAATACGGCGGAATGAAAAAATCGTCGTGAACCGTCAGCTTTGTGTGGCAAATGCTTTTGAACAGATGATTCAGGAGCGTGTCCCGAGGTTTCATAGAGTAATAAGGAAATTTTATGACGATTATGGATACCCGGTATCAAAGCATATCAATACTGCATTTACAGCAGACGTTGTGTACCTTGCCATGAAACCATTGGAATGGCTCTTTGTCATTGTGCTGTATATGGTGGAAAAGAACCCCGAGGATAAGATTGCAAGTCAATACCTGCCCATGAACCATTAATATGAAAATTAAAGAATTTGTGATGAAAACTTTGTAAAAATTTTGGGAGGTAAGTTTATTATATTTGAATTATCTGCTATATTTAGAAAGGTATGAATAATCCATAAATTAGATATATTATAATTAGGGTACATGATAAGAATTGTTATTTCTTATAAGTTCCCAATGTGGAAATGAGGTAAAAACATGAGGGTATTAGAGAATTTGGGACCAAAGAAAGTATATTATTATTTTGAGGAAATATGCAGGATACCACACGGCTCTGGAAATCTTGACGGAATCAGCAGCTATCTTGCACAGTTTGCCAAAGACAGGGGATTGTTTCATATAAGGGATGCAAGCAACAATGTGATCATCATCAAGGAAGCTTCCGCCGGCTATGAGTCTGTCCCGCCCATTATTCTGCAGGGGCATATGGATATGGTTGCAGTGAAAAAGAATGACTGTGACATTGATTTGGAAAAGGATCCGCTCAGGTTAAAAGTAGACGGAGACTTTATCTATGCTGAGGGAACGAGTCTTGGCGGAGATGACGGCATCGCAGTGGCTTACATTCTTGCAATCCTTGATTCCGGGGATATTGCGCACCCGCGTATTGAAGCAGTTATTACGACGGACGAAGAGACCGGGATGGAAGGCGCTACGGCAATCGACCTGTCCATGTTAAAAGCAAAGAGAATGTTGAACATTGATTCGGAGGAAGAGGGAATCCTCCTGACGAGCTGTGCAGGTGGTATGAGAACGGATTGCCACATTCCGGTTACAACGGAGACAAGTGATGGAGGAATATTCCTGAAAGTTTCTGTAAGGGGGCTTCTGGGCGGACATTCCGGAACAGAAATCAATAAAGAACATGCAAATGCCATTAAACTGCTGGGAATCACATTGCAGCAAATCCGCAGGAAAGTCCCATTCCAGCTGGCAGAGATCAGCGGCGGGGAAAAGGATAATGCGATTCCACGTGAGGCAGCAGCTGTTGTATGCCTTGCAGCAGATAAAAAAGAAGACTTTATTGCAGAGTTGAACAGGATAGAGGCAGAAGAGAAAAATGAGAAGAAGTCTAAAGAAAAGAATTTGTGCATAAAAGTAGAAGGGGTGGAGAGGAATGCGACAGTAGTATTTGAAGATGATAGTACCGATAGGGTTTTGTCGTTTCTGGTGCTGGTTCCGAACGGAGTAGTGGCTATGAGTGCGGATATAGACGGATTGGTCGAAACGTCGTTGAATGTCGGCATATTAAAGACTTGTGACAATGAAGTGGTTGCAAGCAGTGCAATCAGGAGTGCAATCGAGACTGCAAAGCATAAAGTCAACCTTCAACTGGAAACATTGACTGGAATATTTGGCGGATACACAGAAACGCACGGGGAATATCCTGGCTGGCAGTTTGATCCGGACTCAAAACTAAGGGCTGACATGGTAAGGATATACAAAGAAATGTTTGGTAAGGATGTGCAGGTGGAGGCACTTCATGCCGGTCTGGAATGCGGCATCATGATATCAAAGATTCCAGGGCTTGATTGTGTATCCTTTGGTCCGGATATCTTTGATATTCATACTACGGAAGAACGTCTGAGTATCTCTTCAACGGCAAGAATGTGGGAATATTTGTTGGAAGTCCTCAGGCAAAAAGAGGAGTAAGAACTAGGAGAAAACAGAATGGCAGAGAACTTTAGAGAATTTAATCCCGGAAACGGTTCGGGGAATGAAGGAAATAACACGAAAAATAAGACATCGAGAAAAGGCAGCAGATCCTATGGTAAAATAGTTGCAAGTATAGTCGGTCTGATGATATTTGCTGTATTGGCGTTGGAGTCCGTCTATTCCATTGGAGAGCAGGAACAAGGGGTGGTTACTACATTTGGTCATGCTGGCAGTGTAGTGACATCAGGTCTGCATTTTAAGATTCCTTTTGTACAAAAAGTGACAAAAGTAAATACCACAATTTTAGGATTTCCCATCGGATACAGATCAGGCGGTGATGACAGCGCCAGCCAGGAACAGATCGATGATGAATCACTGATGATCACTTCGGATTTTAATTTTGTAAATGTGGATTTTTATGTAGAGTACAAGGTGTCTGATCCTGTGAAATATCTGTATAATTCCAGACAGCCTAAGGAAATACTCAAAAATATTGCCCAGTCTTGTATCAGAAATATTATCAGCAATTACATTGTGGACGATGTGATTACCACTGGAAAGAGCAAGATACAGGCTGAAATTAAGGAAATGATCATAGAGAAACTCGAAGAGCAGGATATCGGATTAATGCTTGTCAATATCTCAATGCAGGATGCGGAGCCGCCTACAGAAAACGTCATAGAGGCGTTCAAGGCAGTCGAGACAGCAAAGCAGGGCAAGGAAACTGCGATCAACAATGCCAATAAATATAGAAATGAAAAGCTGCCCGAGGCGAGTGCAAAGGCAGACCAGATCACACAAGAGGCTGAAGCTGCTAAGCAGGCGCGGGTGAATGAAGGAATTGCGCAGGCGGCAAGATTTAATGAGATGTATGCGGAGTATGAGAAGAATCCGCTTCTGACAAAGCAGAGAATGTTCTATGAGGCAATGGAAGAAGTACTTCCAGGTGTAAAGCTTATCATTGATGATGGAAGCGGTGATCTGAATAAAACGCTGTATCTCGATGAACTGCAGTTGGAGAATATCACAGGTAACAAGTCTGAAGCTTCTTCGAGTGAAGCCAATACACAGGAGGGACAATAGACATGAAGAAAAAGTTTAGCAGTATATTTGGCATCATCATTTTGGTGGCGGCTCTTGTGGTGCTGGCAAATTCGGCATTTATCATCAAGGAAAACCAGTATGGATTAGTGCGTGAATTTGGAAGAATTGAGAGAGTGATATCGGAATCCGGATTATATTTTAAGGTGCCGTTTATACAGGAAAAAGATACTGTCTCCAAGGAATTGCTGCTCTATGATATTGCCAAGTCAGATGTAATCACGCAGGATAAAAAATCGATGATCGTAGACAGCTTCGTCCTGTGGCGGGTCACGGATCCAAAGGTTTTTGCGCAGACGCTGAATACGTCCAGCCAGAACGCTGAGGGCAGGATCAATGTGGCAGTTTATAACTCGATCAAAAATGTGATAAGCAGTATGACACAGGCAGACATTATTGCAGCAAGGGGTCAGAAGCTTACCAGTCTGATCATGGAAAATGTCACTGGGATTAATCAGTATGGAATCGAGATTACCACGGTTGAGATCAAGCTTCTTGATCTGCCGGAAGACAATAAGAATGCAGTCTTTGAGAGAATGATATCAGAGCGTGAGAATATCGCAGCAACATACACGGCAGAGGGAAATTCTGATGCACAGAAAATCCGCAATACGACGGACAAGGAAACAGCGTTGATGATCTCGGAAGCAAACAAGAAAGCCGAAATATTGAAAGCGGAAGGTGAGGCGGAATACATGCGGGAGATCGCAGCTGCATATGATGGAGATATGAAAGCAGATTTTTACAGTTTTACAAGAAGCTTAGATGCGTTAAAAAACTCCATAAAAGGTGGGAATAAGACGATTATTCTTGACAAGGATTCACCGATCACACAGATTTTTTATAACAGATAAGAATTATTGTGATAAGAATTATCGTGATAAGAATTATCATGATAATTCTTATCATGCCTGCGGTAAAAGAATTCTTACCGCAGGCACGATATAACATAGACCAATGCTGTGTGCTATGCCTCTGACGTGGAGCTGCCAAGTCTCATATAGAAACAAATCAGATATAGGCCGCATACGCCTACAAGCGCATAGATAATTCTGGAGAGCCATGTCATGCTGCCGAAAACAGTAGCGACAAGATTAAAGTCGAAGAAGCCAATCAATCCCCAGTTTACTGCACCAATAATTGCAATGGTCAATGCGATGCCATCAATTAATTTATTACCCATATTTTCGCCTCCTCCAAGAATAGGATTACCATATATGATAGGGATTATACATTAGATAAAGATTTTTGGCGTGTTTCAATTCTAGTTGACAAATGCATGTTTACAAATTGCCATGGAAAGCTTTTAAATACGACAAAATAGGACGCATCTGTTTCTGTAATTTGTCAACTAATCATTGTGGATTTTGAAACACGCCAGATTTTTTATTGTCACTTTTTGTCAATGAATGGCAATGAAAAAAGTAGATTCATATAATTAATTCATAAAATTTATGTAAATAAATTGAAATATGGGAGTGAATGTGATATCATATTAATGCATGTAATTTTGCATCATTTCGAAGTCTGTATTTTGGCTGGCGACAGAACATAGCTGTTGAGGGAAAATACAGGCATGAGAGGAGGATGGCATTATGAAAGTTACTGGCAGTTCAAAACAAAAACGGGTCTCTAAGACCAAGGAGAGTTCTGCATCAGGGAAAAAAGCAGATTCTCGGAATTTGATTTTGGGACAAATAAAATTAGAAGATTTAGATCAGGAGAGGTTAGAAGTGAGAAAATCAGTAGAAAAGAAATCAACAGCAAAGAAACAGGTAGAAAAGAAATCAGTCAGTGCAGCTAAGGCAGCTGCTGATACAAAAGCTGAGGTAAAAGCCGCTGAAGTAACAGCAGAAGCAGAAGAAGTAAATACAGAGGTGGAAGCCGCTGAAGTGACAACTGAGGAGCCAAAGACAGAGGAGCCAGCTGCAGTTAATGAAGAGAAGGAAACAGAACCGAAGACAAAGGCTGCAAAGACAACAAGGACAAGAGCAGCAAAGAAGGAAGATACAAAGACAGCTACAAAAACTACAGCAAAGAAGGAAGAGAAAGCAGCAGAACCAAAGACAAAGTCAAAGACAACTGCAAAAGCAGCAGCATCAGAGAAGGTTGTTTTGCAGATTGGCGGCAGAGAAGATTTAGTTATGAATAGCCTTATTGACAGAGTAAAGGCAGCATATGTTGCAGAAGGGCATAAGGCGGACTCAATCAAGAGTATTGAAGTCTATATCAAGGTTGATGAGAATATGGCATATTATGTAATTGATGGATATGCTTCTGGGATCAGCCTGTACTAAGCGGAGAGTATGTTACACATAAAAGTCTCAGATTTTTAGGTAAAGTCTGGGACTTTTTATATATTTGAAATTCTTAATTATCAATATCCATTGGAAAAAATATATTGAGACTGTTCAGTTCTTCTTCTGTTATGT
>JAIEEY010000454.1 GCA_029067205.1 Lachnospiraceae bacterium | reverse complement strand
GTTGTAATCCCTATGCGAAAGTCTGATGACTGACATCGGCCATTTAACAATACAAGTATCAATATCCTCAAAACCTTTGATCTGAAATTCTTTCTCGACTGGTGCTTTCGCCATCGCAAACTCATAATTTCCGCCCTGGAAATGGTCATGACTCAAGATGGAACCGCCTACGATCGGAAGGTCTGCGTTAGAACCTACAAAATAATGCGGGAACTGCTCCACAAAATTGAAGAGCTTGACAAACGTGTCATGTTCGATCTTCATGGGAATGTGCTTGCTGTTAAATACGATGCAGTGCTCATTGTAATACACATACGGCGAGTACTGGAATCCCCATTTGTTCCCCTGAATCGTGACTGGAATGATCCTGTGGTTCTGTCTCGCAGGGTGGTTCACCCTTCCAGCATAGCCCTCGTTCTCCATGCAGAGCTGACATTTCGGATACCCGCTCTGCTTTGCATTTTTTGCCGCTGCAATCGCCTTAGGATCTTTCTCAGGCTTGGACAAATTGATTGTGATATCCATCTCTCCATACTCGGTGTCGGCCTTCCACTTCATATCGCGCGCAATACGATAACGCCTGATATAGTCCGTATTCTGACTAAATGTATAATACCAGTCTGTTGCAGCCTTTGCCCCTTCCTCATCATAAAGCTTCTGGAACTTGCAAATCACATCTGATGGGCGCGGAACCAACAGCCCCATAATCTTTGTGTCAAACAAATCCCTGTACACAATACTGTCATCGGGAAGCAGCCCCTTCTCCACTGCATAGTCAAGCATCTGCGTTAAAAGTCCTTCCAGATCAAACTCCGCAGGATTTGTTATCACTGCCGGATTCTCTGGTTCTTCATACTCGTCCAGTCCGAACAGCTCCAAGAGTGCATTGGTCATGTAGATTCTGTCGGATACATCGAAAAGTCCCGCTGCAATGCCATAGTTTACAAGTGTCGAAATGTTTTCTGTGATCATTGTGATACCTCCATATTTATTAAAGATTGATTTCATCAATTATTACGGCTGATAATCCCTGATAACTTCCAACGCTGGAAGTGCGTTCCCGTCATAGTCAAACAACGCCTGGTTAGCCCACTCGTTTCCTCCTGGTCCTGCCTCCTTGATATAAGCAAGTGCCTCATCTGTTGCCCAGCCGCTTCCCGCAACGGGCAGCCACCCAGCTTCCCAGTAGAAGAAGCCTCTTCCCTTATTCTCCGGAACCTTCTCAACTACCTCGAAAAATGCCTTCATGAAATCGCACTGTCCCTCTTTGGTCATCGGGAATGGTACTTTCTCGCAGAGCGCCGGTCTTGTCGCCATACCTTTTCTGTTCTCTGGCGCAAGCTTTTCATAATCGATATAATCCTCCGTAGTATGCCCCATGGAAACCTCCGCAATGACGAGTTCCTTTCCATAGCGAACTGCGATGTCATTCATATTATTTGACAGATCGTCAAGCGTACCATGCCAGAACGGATAATAGGAAAGTCCGATGATGTCAAAATCCTCTCCCTTATTGACATTGATATACTGGTCAAACCACTCCCTGTACAACGCGTTATTTCCTCCATTATCGAGATGGATCATAATCTTTGCAGTCGGACATGTCTCCTTCACTGCTCTGATACCCGCGCTGACAAAGCGTGCAATATTGCCATAATTTGGAACCTGTCCTTCTGGCCAGAGCAGTCCGTTAGACAACTCATTTCCGACCTGCACCATATCGGGAACCGCGCCTTCCTTGATCAATCCAATCATCATTTCTTTCGTGAAATCATGCACTGCCTGCTCAAGCTGGTCTGTATTGTAGTCTGCCCATGCCTTTGGCTTCCTCTGCTTGCCAGGATCTGCCCAGAAATCGCTATAGTGAAAGTCTAGCAAAAATCCAAGCCCTGCCGCCTTCACACGTTTTGCCATGCGAAGTGTTGTCTCATAATCGGTATTTCCCGCTCCATACGGCTTTCCATCAGGAGATTTGGGATCATTCCAGAGTCTTAACCGAATGTAATTGGTATCATAGCTTTTCAGTATCTGAATCAATTCGCCCTCTTTCCCGTTATCATAAAACTTCGCACCGAGCTTCTCGATTTCATCCAATGATGAGATGTCCATTCCCTTGATATAATTCAGCATAATTTCTCTCCATTTTCTTATTACATTAATTTTTCGCGTTTTGCGCAACCGTTTGCGCATCTGTATTTATCATAACAAGGAAGGCATTATAAGTCAATACATCCGGCATCAATCCATGTGTGAGAAAATGAGGGTTGATTTTTAGCACTTTTACACAATTATCCACGCAAAAATGTGCAATCCAGGCTGTCTTGTACTCCGATTTCTAGCTGTACAAAGTACTATTGTAAGTGTAAAAAGGAGACAGCGCAATCAATCACGCTATCTCCTTTTACAAACATACTCTCATTTCTGATTACCGGTTCATCTCCAGCTGCGGTCCAGTGGAATGATGGTTCTTAATGATGCCGTCGATTTCTTTTAAGTCTGACGAAGGCAAATCACCTGGAATCGTATTCTTTACCGCCGCGGTGGCATTTCCATATTCCATCGCCTTAGTGCAGTTCATATTATGGGCAAGCAGTCCATATAGCGCACCTGATATGTATGCATCACCGCTTCCGATGCGGTCAACCACATCAATATTCTCATATGCTGGCTCTTGTACATAGCAGTCATTAATCGCATCATAGATGCAGGAACCAAAGGAATGCGTCTTGGGCGAATGCACAATGCGCTGTGTTGATGCTACCACGCTGATATTGTAATCTTTCGTAAAACTCCGCATCATCTCCTGCACAGTGCCCTCTTTTTTGAACGTGAGTCTGGCAGTCTCCTCCGAGCAGAAAAATACATCTACATACGGGAGAATCTGCTCAATGCACTCCCTTGCCTCGTCACCTGTCCACAGATTTCCTCTAAAGTTTACGTCGAATGAAATGAGCGTTCCATTTTCCTTGAAACGCTTAATCATCTCAATCGCGGTATCCCTTGTCTTCTGACCAAGCGCAAGCGTGATGCCCGTCGTGTGGAAGCAGCGCGCCGATGTGAACATTTCCTCCGGGAAGTCTTCGATGGATATCTCAGTAAACGCTGTATTCTTTCTGTCATAGACAACATTCGGCTTTCTTGGGTGTGCACCGTACTCGTAGTAGTAAATGCCAAGTCTGGAATTCTTTGACTTATCATAGACCAGATAGTCATCGCTGACACCACAGAAGCGCACACGATTTTGTATGTATCTGCCTAAATCATTTGCAGGAACCCTTGAGATAATACCTGTTCTCAACCCTAAAAGCGATGTGCCTGATACGACGTTCAACTCTGCACCGCCGGCCTGCTTCTGAAATGCATCACCTCTGGTAAGCCTCTCGTTTACCGGCGGTGACAGACGGAGTAAAATCTCTCCAAGTGCCAACAGATCAAATCCTCTTCTCTTGAAATTTTCCTTATTTGTATCCATATTCTTAGCTCCTCAAATGTGAATCGTTAACAGTTACACTATTATTATGTTACTATTTTATCATATATTTATAATAGTTGTAAGCCCTTACATTGTATATATTATCATACAATGCCAAAAAATTCTACTAAAATCTTTAAAATACATAATCTTTTGGATTAAACGTCCAATGCAGAAATCGTCGACATTCTGTACAATCTAAGGAACTGTAGGAAAATAACTGATGCAGATTGCGCAGAATATTTTTCTACAGTTCCTAAAATGACACAACTTAGTAAAATCGCTTGTACCACTTGGCAAAGCTCCTGAGTCCATCTCTTAAGCTAGTCGACGGTTTAAATCCAAAATCGCGCTCCAAATCGCTTACATCTGCATACATAACCTCCACATCGCCCGGCTGCATGCCCACAAGCTCCTTGTGCGCCTCAAAGTCATAATCTTCTGGCAGTACTCCTGCACGTTTTAACTCCTCCTGCAGTATTTCCACAAAATCAAGCAGATTTTCAGGCTGATTGTTTCCAATATTATAGATTTTGTATCTCACGTTGTCCTCATTGGGAAGCGGCGCACACTGCATGGCAGCTTGTACTCCTGTGACAATGTCGTCGATGTACGTAAAGTCACGCCGACAGTTACCATAATTAAATATTTTGATCGTCTCATTTTTCACTAGTACAGCATTGCCTAAATAACGGTGAAAAACAGTGCCTGATATTTGTGTCAGGACAAGGCGGAGGAAGGAGGCAATGCTGTACTAGCTTGTTAGTGAAACCAAAATACGCCATGTCTTGCCGCCCTGCTGGACCATACACAGTAAAAAAAGCAGACCTGTTGACGGAATTCCATAAAGTTTCGAATACGAATATGCCAATAATTCATTGGACTTCTTGGCAGCAGCATAGAGTGACACTGGGTTATCCACTTTGTCCTCTGCCGCGTAAGGATTTTTTTATTGCTGCCATACACAGATGAGGAACTTGCATACACCAAATGTTCTACTCCTAATACGCCATTGTCATAACTGTGGCGGCATGCCTCCAGTATGTTGTAAAAGCCAATCAGATTGGACTCGATATAGGCGTCTGGGTTCTCAATACTGTAACGCACACCCGCCTGCGCTGCAAGATTGACCACTAACTGTGGCTTGTATTGTTCAAAGACTTCGCGCACCTGCTCTTTCTCTGCGATATTTCCTTTTATAAATGTAAAATGCCCCAATACGGAAGCTTCCAGTTCTTAAATCTGGTTCAAGCGAAATTCCTTGAGAGACACATCGCAGTAAGTATTCATGTTATCAATACCTACTATATGCACATTCTCTGCATTTTTCAGAAGCTCCAGTATGAGATTTGCACCGATAAAGCCGGCTGCACCGGTCACGAGCAGCGTCTTATTGCCAAAGTTTATATTTTTATCCAACATTTTATTCGCTCTGTCCCTTCTCTTTTTTTCCAAAGATCAGTGCAGCAAAAAGCGCATTCATGTCATCTGGTTCCTGTCCCACCCACTCCTCGCTGTACTTGTTGGCAGCCTCGTGCATTCCGAGACGCTCCATGGCGTTCACAACCCGCATTTTAATCTGTACTGACGACTGTTTCTGCCACTGAAAGGCAGCGATCAGCCGCAATCCGTCCTTGTAAATCCTGTCATAATCCCTGTGTGAACTCAATTTCTTAAAGTAGTCGTCAACCCAGCCCTGCACATTATATTTATTTTCTGTCTTCTGATCAATTTCTGCCAGCTCCCTATAAGAATCTGGATACTTTTCCCTCTCCTCCTCTATGATTTCAAGGAGTGTATCAAATGCGCCGTACCAGCACTCGTTTATCATATCGCCACTATCCAGTGCCTTATAACATTTGGCAGTCCTGTCTTCAAATGTATGCCATTTTATATTTTTTTCCATTTATATAATTACCTTTCCCGTTTCCTTGCCATAAGGAACCTCATAGATTGCTATTATTTAGTATAACATTAATTAGCAGTTCCTACAACAAAACATTTGTGTATCAAATATCACGATAATTAATAATACTAAATTTTCCTCCCTTAGTCAAACAATATCTCCTCCACTGTCACAAAGGTGTAACCCTCATCCAGCAATTTATCTACCACTCTAAGAGCTGCTGCCACAGACGTATCATAGTAATCATGCATTAATATGATATCGTTCTCTTTTACTTTACTGACTACCTTTTCAGTAATACGGCTCACATTTTCAGAACACCAGTCCATAGGGTCTACACTCCAGAGTACCGGAAACATATTAAGTTCCTGTTCAAAGGACTTATCCCATGAGCCATAAGGCGGGCGTACATACTGTACTTCCTGTCCAGTAATCTCTTTTAGAATTTCATTCGTCTTGATCAACTCTTCCTTATAAGTCTCACGATTGTTTTTGGTTAGCTGGATGTGACTGTATGTATGATTTCCCACAAGATGCCCTTCTTCCGCCATTCTTTTTATAATTTCCGGATGAAGCTCTGCGTGCTCACCAGTGACAAAAAAAGTAGCTTTCACACCGCGTTCTTTCAGTCCGTCAAGAAGCTGTTCTGTGTATACAGGATGCGGACCGTCATCAAACGTAAGGGCAACACGTCTGGCATCAACAAATGTATTGTTAGGAGGATCTGGATCTATGGACGCAACAGAGATTGCGGAAGCAATAGCTGGAATCGTCTTTGGGGACAGAAATGGTCTTATCAGAGCTGTCAAAGTCAACCCCATACATATCAAATACAATATATTGAAAATACGATTATAATGCTTCATACACAGAACCGCCAAAATGCACAACATTTATAATTAAGATATGCAGAGTGACAGCAAAAGGTTCCTGATAAAAAATATTGTTTGATTTAACTATAAAAATATGCCATTATTAGAATGTGAAAAGACCTATACCGATGTGATTTCCTAATCGATAAAATATTCACACACAAACGGAGAATACTTATCATGCGAAAAAAAATAACATTTCTTGTCATACTGCTGATCCTCTGCATTTTTGCAGGTATCCTTCTTGGGAGCGTACCACTTTCCCCAATCAGTGTCCTGCGGTGTCTGGTTGGTTTTGACAAGGATTCCACCACTTATATCCTCGTTAACACAGTGCGTCTGCCGCGTGTGGCAGGCGCCTGTCTTGCCGGCATGGGACTTGCTGCTGCTGGCGTTATCTTGCAGAGTATCATGAACAATTCCCTTGCAAGTCCGAACACAATCGGTGTCAACTCCGGTGCCGGATTTGCTGTAATGCTCACACTGATGCTCGGCGGAAGTTATACATCTGCCGTCCCTGCTTCTGCCTTTATGGGTGCCCTGATCACCACGCTTGTCATCT
The DNA here is from genome assembly GCA_029067205.1 of Lachnospiraceae bacterium. Taxonomy (GTDB): domain Bacteria; phylum Bacillota; class Clostridia; order Lachnospirales; family Lachnospiraceae; genus COE1. The sequence goes on along the minus strand of JAIEEY010000454.1, from coordinate 28,460 downwards.
TTGGACTTGCATACATGGCGGACAGTTCCCGCACGACTATTATTCTTGCGGGAATCACCGTGTCAAGCTTTCTGAACGCAGGCATCAATACCATCAAACTCCTTGATACTGATATCACTGTCAATCTCACTACCTTCATGATTGGCTCCCTGTCGGGAATCACTTTTGACCGCCTGAAATTCCCTGCTGTTGCCATTATTGTGGCGCTTTTGCTATCTTTTTCGCTCACAAAGCCGCTCAATATCCTCGAGCTCGGTGACGATATCGCACGCTCACTAGGACTGAATGTCACCTCCATGCGGCTGATACTGCTGGTTCTGTCAAGTGTTCTATCTGGCTGTGTGGTCAGCTACGCCGGACTTCTTAGTTTTGTCGGGCTGATCGTTCCCCATATCTGCCGCAGTCTCTTTGGAAATGATGCCCGGTATTTACTGCCTTGTTCCGCCCTGCTCGGCGCCTGCTTTGTGCTCCTATGCGATATCTTAGGCCGTGTATTGTTTGCGCCCTTTGAGCTTCCTGCCGGTGTTCTGCTGTCTTTTATCGGCGGTCCGTTTTTTCTGTATCTATTATTCATAAAGAAGGGAGGACGCAGAGTCAATGCTTGAATTTTGTCATGCAGATATCAACTGCAGTCTTGTTCCGATATTATACGATATCTCTGTAGTGTTTCAAACAGGAGAAATCACGACTGTCATCGGTCCAAACGGCTGCGGCAAGACAACCCTGCTCCAGTGCCTGAATGGCTCCTCAAAAGTCACGTCGGGCAGTATCAGGCTAGATGATATGGATTATCTAGCCATGCCTTTAAAAGAACGCGCACGCAGACTGTCTTTCCTGCCGCAAGTGCGCACCATCATTCCCTCACTGCCTGTCAGGACACTAGTCGAACATGGGCGTTTTCCGCACCTAGGGTTTACGCGCAGAAAATCCCAGAAAGATATTACAATCGTCGAAAATGCTATGAATTTTGCGCATGTCAGTCCCTATGCCGCTCAATATGCTGGCACTCTCTCAGGCGGAATCCGGCAGCGCGCTTTTTTTGCCATGACACTTGCACAGGACTGCGATTATATCGTATTGGACGAGCCCACCACATACCTTGATCTAAATGGGCAGCGTGAATTTATGGAAATGATAATTCAGTTAAAAAAACAGGGAAAAACTATCATTCTTGTCCTTCATGATCTCGGACAGGCACTTCGGATTTCTGACACGCTTGTCATAATGCAGGACAGAAAAATAGCTGCCACAGCCACCCCAAAAGAGTGTCTGCAACAGCACATTATTGAAGATGTATTTGATATTCGTATCAAAGAATTTTCTGACGATGAGGGCAGTTATTACTTTTTTTATTAATCTGTGTCTGTTTCCTCACTATATAAAATGTCTGCTAGCTTTTGATATGCCTCTCCCCACCTTGCGTTGGGTTTGAGATTATACAGTTCCTTCTCCAGGACAAAATATCTGTCATTTTTCACTGCGGAAAGATTGTTCCATGCAGGATTATTCAGCAGGGTCTCCTCGATGTTCTGCTGCACTGCCCTGGCGTCCTTTCCCTGTGTCGTCACAAAGATAAAGTCCGGATCTGCGGCGATGATCGCCTCCATGCTGAGATCATCGAGCAGGCTGTTATCATCATCTGCGACATTGACGCATCCCAGATCGGCAAACATCTCGCCACCAACATTTCCGTAACTGCCTTTTGCCTTGATACTTGATGCACTTGCACGCAAAAACACAATCTTAGGTGCTTCCTTTCCCTCCAGATTTCTCTGGTTTATGAGTTCTCTCGCCGCATCAACCTGTTTCTGCACCTCTGTTCCATTCTTGGCATACAAGTCTTTTCGCCCTGTGATATCTGTACAGATTTCGAGCATATTCATATATTCATTAAAATTGGACACAGAGAAATACGCCACTGTGATGCCAGAATCAGTGAGAATCTTTTCCATTTTTACATCCGCGTCTGTATTAGCGCTTGCAATAACCAGATCCGGTTTCGCAGCGATGATTTTTTCGATGTCCGGCTCCACATGGGAACCGATGTTTACTACATCTGCGCCCAGATTCAGCTCAAAACTGTCCCACGAATCATTGGCAGCCCCCACCACTTCGCCGCCGGCAAGCAGCCATATATCCGTGAAGCTCCCAATCATGGTGATCACCCTGTCATGACTCTCCACAGTGACATTTCTGCCAATGTCATCAATAAAAGCAACCCCTGTTTCCTCCGCCAGTAACGCCTCCTCTTCCTCTCGTTTCTCTGCTTCTTTCTCCAGCTTTTCGTCGAGTATCGTACTCCTTGATTCTCCCTCGCTGTGCTGCTCCTCAGCCGCCTCAACAGTGCTGCCTGTCACTGCTTTTGCCGCCGGGTCTTTGTCCGCGCACCCCTGCAGCAGCATAACTGCCATCAAGAAGGGAAATATCAATTTTTTCACATTATATTTTATCATCTCCTCATAGCCTCCTCTTCTAACTTCTATCACACAAACTGATTTTTTTCTTCGTCGTAATGATAATCGATTTGGCTCAATTTGTCTACTATTTTTTTCATGTCCTCATCTGTGTCCTCACAGAATGTCTCAAGACTTGGATAAAAATCCCTGAGCTTGAGATTCATATAGCTTAACAGCATCACTGGATCATTTGGTATCATATCACTCTCTCCTTCTCGTTTTATGCGCTTAAACTGACAATGATGAGCTCAACACTAAGCACATCGGGCATGCGCCCTGTCTTGACGTTCTCCTCCGCCTCCACGCAGGTTTTCAGTGCGGCTTCAAGCTGTGACAGCTTAAACTGTGCCGCCTGCGGGATATATTTCTTTTTCAGGAAATAGGGATTGAGCCCTGTCTGTTTGGCAATCTCGCTCTCCTGATATCCTTTTGACTTCATTTCCTTTACCTGCAGAAGCATATTGAACTGCCGGGCGATCAGTGCCAGTATCTTCATCGGTGCTTCCTTCAGGGCAAGCAGATTGTAGTAAAGATTCAGTGCCTGTTTCTGCCTTTTCTGCGCAACTGCCTCCACCATGTCAAAGATCTGGTTCTGTATCTGTACTATGCACAGCTCCTCCACATCCGCAGCTGTAATTCCTTCCTCGTAATACTTATAGCAGACAAGCTTCTCCACTTCCCGCCTGATGTTCTCCATGTTCGTTCCCGTCTTATCCAATAGGAGATTCAGCGCATCGGACGTAATCAGCTTGTTTTCTTTTTTCAGCAGTCCCATAACCCACTTTTTAAGCATTGCCTCGTCCTGCATCTCGCAGAGCGCCGCATAGCCATTTGACGTAACTGCCTTAAAAAGCTTGTTCCGCTTATCAATCTCCTCTTCCACAAAAATCATACAGGTAGTATCTGGAAGCTCTTTTACGAGTGTGGCAATCTGCTCATTTCCACCTTTGAACCAGCCGCTGTTCTCGACAATGATCACCCTGCGCTCCGCAAAAAACGGCATTGTACCCGCCAGATCAACGACTTCGTTTGCATTGATGTCCTTGCCGGAATACACACTGCAGTTCATGGTATCATCGTCCAACACCAGTGCTTTCCTTAAATTATCGCGGTACTGTCTGCGCAGATATGCCTCCTCCCCATAGAGAAGGTAGAGATTCCCAAGCTGACCGCTCTTGATGTCCTGTGCTATCCTCTTCATTTTGATATCCTTTACATGTTAAAATTGTTCTGTTAAATTTCCCTATCTCAAAACTGCTCCTCAAATGATATTGGCAGATTTTAGTTCTTGGAATAATATCACTTGATATAGTTTTCTACCTCGTATTTTCCGTTTTTAATTTTTATCATAATGGCTCCTGTGTCCTTCGTTATTCTTATATCACTTCCGATATCTTCGAGCTTCTCTATCGTCTCTGCATGCGGGTGGCCGTAACTGTTGCCCTCCCCGCAGGATATAATGGCAAGCTCTGGTTTGATCAGCGATATCAGCTCCTCCGTGTTAGAGTACCTTGAACCATGATGAGACGCCTTGTAAATATCAATCCCCGCAAAATCTGTTATCCCACGAAGTTTTTCTGATGCCGCCCGTTCCCCGTCAGCCTCGACATCTCCTGTCAAAAGCGCTGTCACGCCATCTCTGGTTTCCAGTTTCATGACAAGGGAATATGCATTGCGGGAATCCGTCTCATAATCCCCCTGCGGGTGAAGCACTTCAAACCTGAGCCCACGCGCATCTATCCTGTCACCGGCTCTTAAACGGTATATTGGTATCTCTCTCTCATCACATAATGCTGCAAGCTTCTCATACGCCGCATCCTCAATGACAGACTCTGATATACAGACCCGGCTGATCTCGATTTCCATATCATCACCGTTTCCCTCAAGCATTTCCATCACACCGGATATATGGTCACTGTCAAGATGTGTCAGAAATACTGCATCCAGTTTTGCAACACCCTTGTACTTCAGATATGGAATAATCGTATATGTCCCGACCTTGCTCTCCGATGTGCTTCCACCATCCACCAGAAAATGTTCTCCTTTCGCACTCTCAATCCAGATACAATCCCCCTGCCCCACATCCAGAAAGGTCACGGACACGCCGTCAACCGGGGAATCGCTGAGTAAAATGACCGCCGCAAGCACCGTTATAAGCCTGATCTGCAATGGCAATCCTATATTGATCCCCCGCTTTTCACATGCTTTGCCTTTTGACAGATACTTTCCATAATGATGTGCTGTATATAAAAATATCACAACTGTACCAAATGCATAGATTCTCCAGTCCTCCGGTCTCCCCACGATCCAGTTCGCAAGCGGAAGTTTTAATGACATCACACACAGCCATTCAAATAGGGAAAGCAGCGCATGGCACATCAATCCCACAAGCTTTGCCATGCCAAGTCCAAGCACCACGGGCAGACTTCCAACACCAAGGCATAAAAGTCCTGCCGCCATCAGAAAGGTCATCGCAGGGATAATCACCAGATTCAGCAAAAACGAGTATATCGGAAATTCATAATACACGCACAGCATAATGGGAAAATGTATCAGAAAGATACTGAGACTTCCACATAATGACAAGGCAATCTTATCTGTCAGGCACTGTCTCTTCCCACGCCTGACGGGTTTCACAACATCAGACAGACACCCCACACCCAGAATCGCCCCAAAAGAAAGCTGAAATCCCGAATGATACAGATACAACGGCTGCTCCAATAAAATTAACATCGCCGCCAGCGCCAGCGCCGTGAGCATGTCATAAGTCCGCCGCAGCATCTGTGCCACAAGCTGCATGCCAAACATGAACACTGCCCTGTACGCCGAACTGCTCATACCAACCATATCCCCATAGGCAATCATCAATCCAACAGATACCACTGCGCAGACTGGCTGCGGAATATATACTTTGCGCAGCAGTTTATATAATCCCATGCCCAGAAGTGTGATATGAAGCCCTGAACTCGCCAAAATATGCGCTATACCACTTTTCTGAAAAAGCTGCTTGCTCTGTGTATCAAGCCCTGACTTATTTCCAAGAAGTACTGCCTTCATGATGGATGCATCCTTTGGCGCAAGTGCCCTGTCAAATATCCCTTCAAAATGGCACCTGAGCTGATATAATATCTCGTGATATGCGGAATATCTGCTGCTTTCCGTGCATATCCCGGCTTTGTAAAGCCTGAAATCCACACCAAGAATCTGATAATATTCCTGTGCGTCAAATTCTCCTGGATTTCCCGCCCTGTCAAAATAGGACACCTCTCCCTCAACGGCAACCATACTCCCAGCTTTGGGCTCTGCCAACCCTTCATCGGCTTCGATATAGCAGATCACATTGCCCCTTTTCACCTTTTCCGAATTCTGTTCTAAATCAGGACTCCATCCCTGGACATTTTTAAGCTGGATTACCAAAGTATTCTTTTGATATTCGCTTTTGTATTCCTTTTGACATACTTCCCCCAACAGTGTAATTCTCTCACCTTCCGGCAAATTATGCACCGGTTCCGGCGGCGGACTGATCTTTAGATATAAGAACACAGTCACCACAAATGCCACACAGACGCAGCACAGTGGTCTCCTCATTGTTATTTATACCCCCTTGCGTGCTTCGGCACGCATTCCAATCAATCGTTTGAAAGTAACCTTCTTTCAAACGGTTTCCTTTTAATTTATGAGTGACAGATTGCGCTCAAATACAGTGGAAGCTTCATATTTATCACGAAACTTTCCATCCTTGTTCCCATCAATGGATATCTGTACTTTGTTAATGTTGCTCAGCTCCACAAGGGAATTGACAATCGAATAGATTGTCACATCCGTTGTCACATTATTTACAGCTGTAAGTATTGCACTGTCAAAGGTCAGATAGCAGATATTATCCCTGACAGTGATATTGACAAGTTTTGTATCTGGACTGATGGTCGGATAAGTTTCATTATTTTTTGGTCCACTGATCAATTGCTCAACTACCAGTTTTTCCATCGGTACATTCGATATGTCCGCATTGTGTGCAAGTTCCCTGTTGACAGCAACCAGTCCATCACCATCCTCATTTGCAAAATACAGCCGCAGTGTCACAGTACTGTTCACTGTTTCCACCTGTGCACCAGCATTATTCACAAACATATCTGATGTCATAACCCCGATTGCATTTCCCGATGTATCTGTCAGGGATTCTCCATTTACCGTAAGCATCACATAATTAACATCTGGTATATTCGTAAGGCTTCTGACAAGGGCGGCCCTCGTAAGCACCTCTGTTGTCCTCGAAAGCTCTTTGTATTTCTCCCCAAGTGATACAATCACCTGTTCTCCATCATAAGAATAGGTGATAATGTTAATCCCGCTCGTGAGCGTCGCCTTTAATTCCTTGTTGTCTGGCATGGAACACAACAACGTCAACACCTCCACGATCATATCCTTTGTGTCAGTGCTCGTGAGATAATGTTTCTCCGTCACAAGCTTTGTCTCATTTTTATTCAGATAAGAGATATCAATCGGTGTTCCCTGTGGCTCCTCCTCACTGCATCCAGTCATCAAAACAGTTGACAGAAACAGCAGACTCAGCAGAAAAAGAACTTTATGATATCCCCTCAAAGGTTTCCAATCCATAAAACACCTCATTATTGCGCTATATAGGTAAGTGGTATCTTGACTGAGAATATAGTGCCTATCCCTTCCTCGCTGTTCACGGTGATAGAGCCCCGGTGTCTGAGTATGGCGCTTTTGGTAATCGCAAGGCCCAATCCGGTGCCGCCAATCTCTTTTGAGTGGGATTTATCCACCCGGTAAAAGCGTTCATAAATATGTTCAATCGACTCCTGTGGAATACCAACTCCCGAGTCAGATACTTCAACAGTAAAATATTGATGGTCTGCATCAAGTATCACCTTCACCCAGCCACCCTTATTGTTATATTTAATCCCGTTTTCAACCAGGTTTGACAATGCCAGCGTCAGCTTGACCTCATCCACCTCTGCACTCACTGGTCTGCGGCTCTCGAAGATCAGTTTGACTTCCGACCTCGACGCAATCGGTCCCAGACGCTTCAGCAAAAGCTCCAACACTGCATTGATGTCTACCACCTCAACATTGATGTCAGTCGATGTTCTTGTCATTTTCACAAGGGACAATAAATCTGTAATTATCTTATTTTCTCTGTCAATCTCTGCCGCGATATCCGTCATAAACTCGCGGTAGAGCTCCGCCGGCACATCCTCTTGCGTGAGCAGGGAATCCGCCAGAACTTTCATGGAGGCAAGCGGCGTCTTCAATTCATGGGACACGTTTGAAACAAATTCCTGCCTGGAATCGTCGAGCACTTTCATCCTTCCCATCATCTGGTTAAATGCATCTCCGATATGCTCTGTCTCTATATAGTCTGTAACACTGATCTCCTCATCCGTAAATCCATTTTTCACATCATTGATCGCATCTGTAATCTTTTCAAAAGGTTTTAACATCTTTCGGCTTAACAAAAGGGCAAAACCAAATATGACCACCATAGCGACGATTTCCAACAGAAAAGCCCGGCTCTGTATATATTCATAACCATTCGTGATACTGTCCGTCGACACACTGGTGAGCATTGCCCCGACCACACGCGACCTGTCCTCAAGCTTCTCCTCTATGGGAACGATAATTTCAATATATCCCGCGTCTTTGAGACTGTTAGAGGCGCCCTCACCCTTTAAGCACTTTATGATCGGCTCAGAGATCAATGTCTTTCCTTCGCTAACTGCGTAGGTATCCTTTATGATCCTGAGACCGCCATCGATGATCAGCACGCGCCCATCGTAGAGATTTGACAATTGTAAAAGCTCCGCATTGACTACATCATTACTGTTATCAAGCATATAATTGTATGTAATCAGATGATCCGCGATAATCCGCACCTGTGTCTGTACTTCTGTTGTTCTTGTCGCAATCGTATTATCCAGATATCGTTCCAGAATGCCAAAATGAAGCACGACGCAGGGCACAATCCCTGCTGCCATAATGATACAAAACATCCTCGTTTTCAGGCTTCTGAAACTCGTGACTATTTTTCCTTTTTTTATCTTTTCCCAAAGTTTTGCCACTTTTATCTCCTAATATAAAGAACTTTCCCTTGTTTTACCATCCTTATATTTCTTTACAGTTCCATACCTATTTATAATAATACCCTACACCCCATTTTGTGTGTACGTATTTGGGTTCACTTGGGTTTGGTTCAATCTTTTCACGCAGTCTCCGGATGTGCACATCCACTGTCCTGACATCTCCTGGATAATCCTCTCCCCAAACAAGTTTTAAGAGATTATCCCTGCCATAAACCTTATTGGGATTGAGCACAAGCAATTCCAGGACATCAAATTCCTTTGCTGTGAGATTGACTTCCTTTCCGTTGACATGAAGGCGCCTTCCCTCACAGTCGAGCCGCAGATCACCTGCCTCTATAATCTGTACCTTCTTCTCGTCTGGTTCTTTTGTCTTGGTGCCAGTTCTGCGTATGATCGCCTTGATTCTCGCCTTGACTTCAAGAATGTTAAACGGTTTGGTGATATAGTCGTCAGCCCCATACTCGAGTCCGAGTATCTTGTCCATATCCTCACCCTTTGCAGTGAGCATGATGACAGGCACATCAGAAAATTCCCTGATCTGCTGGCACACCTCCAGGCCTGTCAGCTTCGGAAGCATGATATCCAGCAAAATAATATCATATTTTTTATTCTTTGCCATCTCGAGCGCTTCCTCCCCATCATACGCGCACTCGACTTCCATGTCATCCTGCTCCAGGCTGAACCGAAGTCCCTTCACGATCAGCTTCTCATCATCTACCACCAAAACCTTTTTTCCCATTACTCCTGAATCTCCCAACTCAAATATGTTTTCTATATTATTAATAATTTTATATCGTTATCTTATCTTTTATCTTTGAAAAAAGTCCGTCCTTGATACCGTCTACCTTCTTAATATCATCAATACTGCCAAACCTGCCGTTCTTCTCCCTGTAATCCACGATCGCCTGTGCCCTGCTCGCCCCAATGCCTGACACAGTTGTCAGTTCTGAGACGGTGGCTGTATTGATATTAACAAGACCAGAATCCTGTGCGGCTGTTTCCTGCGTGGCCTCCCCTGACAGAGCAGTGTATGTCCCAGCCTCTTTCATCGCCATAGCTTCCTCCTGCGTCAGGATCACGACCTGTTCTCCGTCCACGATCTGCCTTGCCATATTGAGACAGTTTTCGTCGGCATCCGCTGTCAGTCCGCCTGCTAGCTCCACCGCCTCATACAAACGGCTTCCTTGCTTTAAGCTGTACACACCCGGAAGTTCAACCGCCCCGCACACATAGATATACACCTGCGGCTGCCCATTCTCAACTGTACTTATGCTCACTGAACTTGTCGCTTCGTCCAAAAATGACTCTTCTGTCATATTATTACTTGACCTATCCCCATCGTCAGATTCCTGTGCTGCTGTATACTCATTACCCAGCGTCATGGTAACCTCGTCCCGCGCTGATGCACATCCACAGAGCAGCACTGACTCAAACAGTGCAAATAAAAACACGCACATAGCACACATGAACTTTTTACTCACTATTTTATTTTCATTTTTTATTTTATCTCTTATCATGGATATCACATACTCCTTCTCAGAGCCCCTCTATGCATACCCAATCATTATTTTATGCTAAAACGAAATTTATTACAAGTGCGAATTCTTACATTTCAGCGCAATATTTGTTCCTAATTCACTCCCAAAAACCGTATCAGAATCCTGCGCAGCTCATCTACGTCAATCGGCTTTGACAGGAAATCATCAAAACCTTCGCGCAGCATCTCCTCACGTACTCCGGTCACTGCATTCGCTGTCAGGAGCACAATCGGAATCTGGCTTGTGTCATCGTCCATCACCCGAATTTTCTTCATGGTCTCCAGTCCGTTCATCTCCGGCATCATGTGATCCATAAAGATCATGTCAAAACGCTCCCCTTTTTCCAGAAGTTCCAGACATTCAAAACCAGACATCACCGTCTGTGTGCGCATTCCCAGAAGCTCCATGATTCCCGATGCAACGTCACAGTTGAGTTCATTGTCATCCACAATCAGTATCCTGCCGCTGTTGATCGGAATATCCTCCTCGGCTGCATTTTCTTCGATCTCAGTACTTTTATCTTCATAGCCGATCTCCTGCCAGATACTGACGATAAATTTTGTACCTTTGCCATAAGTACTTTCATAGGTGATAGTTCCGCCCAGCATATCTACAAAGCCCTTAACGATAGATAGTCCGAGTCCGCTTCCCTCCACAAGATAATTCTCCTGCCTGTCAAGCCTCTCGAACTTGGAGAATACCTTGCCATAATCCTCCTCCTTGATTCCGATTCCTGTATCCTCCACCTCAATCCGCAGCAGCACTCTCTTTTCCTCTGTCTCCTTCTGCAGAACACGCAGTGTGACACTCCCTTTTCTCGTGTATTTGAGTCCGTTATTGATCAGGTTGGTTACAATCTCCTGGATTTTCACGCGGTCGCCGTACAGATACTCGGGTATCGTATCATCGATCTCCATCAGGAAAGCAAGTCCCGCATTTCCCGCCTGCGCTTCCATCATCGACTGAATCTCACCAATCAGCTTCCTAAAACGATAGTTTACCTTGACATTTTCCATCTTGCCGGTCTCAATCTTGGAAATGTCTAGAATCTCATTAATCAGGTGCAGTAGTGTACGCGAGGACTCCTTGATATTTCTGATATATCCATGGACAAGTGTCTCGTCCCCCGACCGCAGCGCCATCTCCGCATAACCCACGATCGAGTTCATCGGCGTTCGGATCTCGTGGGACATGTGCGCAAGGAAATTCGTCTTTGCCTGATTTGCCTTCTCGGATTCCTCCCGCAGCCGTATCATCTCATTGGTATACTGGTCAATAAACGTCATGTCAAATATCCATACAATATATCCCTGTATATCACTGCTGCCAATCTTCTGCTTGATCTCCGAGATCCGGATCTCATAATGCCTTTCATCAAACTCATACACAAACTCATTCGTTCCGTGAAACAGGTCAAAATTCAGCTCTCCATCCGACTTAGACACTCTTTTCACAAAATTATCTGCCACAGGATTTGCATATAAAATAACACTCTTGGTATTGTCTATAACGATAACACCGTCCTTGGTATCCTCCAGAATGCGCTCACGCGCAAGCTCTAATGTGTCCAGAAGTCCATACCGCTCCGCCGCAATCAGGAAGCACACTTCTGTCATCACGATCGCAAGTGTCGCTGGGTCAAAATACCTCGGCTGAAGTATGATAAATACAATGGCCGCCACCATGGGCGTAGCCACTGCCAGAAAGATCAGGCTCATACGCATCTTGGCAATGCGCGATCCCCGTTTGCTCTCTCTCCACGCGATGAACACATATAACAGTGCAGTCAGCATCAGCAGTCCGATCCAGATATAATAAAAGGGACCTTTTCCCAGAATCATCGCCGCCCTTCCGTTAGGACGGATTTCACACTCGATCGTTTTATAATACAGCCGGGTTCTCTCACAGGTCATGATGGAAGCCAATACAATGGTATTGGTGATACCTAGAAATTTAATCAGATTTTTGGGAAGCTTCACACTGCTGTACCCGCTCACAAACATCAGTCCAAAAGTCATGATGTAGCATTTCCCGATATATGCCACCTTGATTGCCGCCATCGCCTCGTCAGGAGATGTTGAGTACACTTCCAGCGCATTGCCAACACAGGCGATAAAACCACATAGACTGGTCAGCATCAGGTTGCGTTGGTTATCAGACGACTTTACCCGCAAAAATTCTACGCAGCACACAAAACTTATGAACATACCAAATAATTCAAATAATTTATAAAATGTCTCCATAAAGTACCTCATCATCACAATACATCAAGTAATATATACCAGTGTAACATACTTTCAGAATATTTAGAAGATATCACAATTTATTTTTGCAGTAGTGATACGCCCGCCCTGCGATATCCTGATTCTGTGCAAATAAGCGAATCGCCGCCCTGAGGGCAACATCTGTTGTGTCCACTGCATCCGCTGCATTTTCCGCCTTTATTGTCTGGACATACTCCTCTTTTCCCGTTGGGCTCTGTGCTTCACTCTCTGTCAACACTGCCCTGACTGCGCCAGCTGCCAAACCGTTTAATCTCCTAAAATAATTCATGACCGCCGCATAGTCATTTTGCTGTTCCAAAAAGCAATATCCGTATTCCGCCAGCTCCAGGTTTGCCGTTGACACCGCCTGCAGGCAGAGTTTGCATTCGCCATTGATATCAGACGCCTCCATCAGAATATCAGGTCTTTGTTTCAATACAGTCTCAAAATATGCCTTTGCCCCGACCGCATCTTTTTTATGAAAAAACTCTGCCATCTTTGTAGTGACTTCCTTGGTCTCTTTTTTCTCTCCGATCATCGCAACCCTGCATTCATACGCCCTAAGCTGCTTTGCCGTCACCCATACATACAACAAAAATTCAGAGATAAACCCAAACACGCGCTTATGATAATCATCCTCAAATGTCAGGTCAATGCGGTTCTGCAGCTCGAAAAAGATTGTAAAAAGCCATTCGCAGTACGCATCATACAGTTCTTTCCTCGCCACCATGATATTACCAAAATACGTTTTATTCTGATGTACCAAACTGACAAATGTGTCATAGTATTCCGGGTAAAGTTCTGCGATGATGTCTCCTGTCTCGTCGAGTGTGCTGACCTTGTGGTGTGCGCCAAAGCCATTTCTGTAAGAGCCCGGAAGCTCGAGCTGTTTTGTCGTGACAATATCATACTCTTCCAAAATCCGTTCATACTCCGCCTCTGAAAAGACATACCCCTCCTCGCTCGTGAGAAAACGCCGGTAATGACATATCCCCACACAGTCCGCATCCTTATAATTTTTCCAAACCCAGTAAACACCAGAAAGCTCTGCATAATAGCAGTTTAAATCGGATATGTTATCACCGGTATCATCTCCCAAATATCCAAAGTCTTCCCCTGCATTTTTATGTCCGACATGAAGCGGTATATACATCGAATCGCTGGGAACCTCAAAACGCTTATGTGTCATTGCAAAAATCTTAACAGACATAATTTCTGTCTCCTTTATCTGAATTCTAATATAATCAACTAGAGCGTACTTGAAAAATATTGAAAATTGCTTGCTGTCTGTATTTGCATTATGTTATGCAATTATAAAATTGCGTATCTGATCACTGACGCTCTAACATATTCATTATATAATCATAGGAGGTTTTACACAATGCAAAAGACAAAATTAGGAATTTCTGTTGCCCTCATGGGAGCTGGGCTCTACTTTCTCGGTATATTTAGTTTCATCCACCGCATTTCTGTTAGCGGCATATGTTCTGCTGCGCGAGGACAGTGCGTGGTTAAAGAGAAATGCCATAAGAATGGTCATTATCGTAACTGGATTTTATATACTCCATACTGGAGTTGACATGCTTCAGGAAATATGGGGTGTCATCAATAGTATTCTGGGCTGGATTCCATTTTTGCACCTACATTTCAATTTCCCGCTTAATCTGGACAGCATTGCAGACTATATCATTTCATTTATCGAGAATCTTGTACTGCTCATGATCAGATTCAGGGCACTTTCCAATGATATGATCAAGGTCAATTTCGCAGACAAACTGCTGGCCAAACATCTTAACTAAACTTTCCCTCCTCGTCGCACGGGGGTGCATACATAAAATATAAGACAGTCCTGACGGACTGTCTTATATTTTATGGCATATTCCAAGCCTGATGATCCGTATGTAACAGCATATGCGCCTTGTGGGACAATGGTTTTTCCATGAACTCCTCATAAAGCCGCTGCACTGCCTTATTCTCATGTGAAAATCTGACGGGCGCTGTCTCGTCCAATGTTCTCAGATTTTTACTTCTCTCCGTTGCAAGCTCACATCCGTCCTTGATCGGCTGTCCGCCGCCGCCGACACAGCCACCAGGGCATGCCATGACCTCCACAAAATCATAGTGCACTTCCCCGCGCTCGAGAGCTTCTATCAACTCCCTTGTATTGGCAAGACCGTTGACAACGGCTGTCTTGATCGTCAGGTCATTGATATGAAACTCAGCTTCCTTCCAGTTTGGCTGCTCCCGCGTGCTCCTGACTTCCTCAAACGCGTCCGCATCAGGATTCTCACCTGTAATCAGATAATATGCAGAACGAAGCGCAGCCTCCATAACGCCGCCTGTCGTGCCGAAAATCACGCCGGCGCCTGTCCCATCTGCCATGGGATCATCACATGGGATATCCTCAAGTATGTCGGGATCAATGTGTGCCATACGAATCATGCGCGTCAACTCTCTTGTCGTGAGTACCACATCTACATCATGACCTGCATACTCCTCATAAAACAGTTCCATATTGCGCTCGCCTTTTTTCGCCAGACATGGCATGACTGATACTGTCACCATATCCTCAGGAGCAACGCCGATTTTTTTCGCAAAATATGTTTTCATCACTGCACCAAACATCTGCTGAGGTGACTTTGCCGTAGAAAGCCTCGACACCAGATGCGGGTACTGCGATTTCACAAAGCGCACCCACCCTGGGCAGCATGATGTAAACATAGGCATCTGCGTCGTATCCCCCTTCTGGAAGCGCTCCACAAACTCATTGCCCTCCTCCATAATCGTGAGATCCGCAGAAAATACGGTGTCAAATACATAATCAAAGCCGATTTTTTTCAGTGCATCGGCAATTTTCCCCATCGTAGCTTCCTCACTGGGAAGTCCGAACACTTCTCCCCACGCAGTACGGACTGCAGGCGCCACCTGCACAACAGTAACCTTTTCCTTGTTCTCGATCGCCCACCATGCCTTCTCCGTATCGTCGCGCTCCCTGAGTGCACCTACCGGACAGTGCGTAATGCATTGTCCACATAAAGCACAGTCGGACTCCTCGATTTTCCTGTTTCCAGACACATATACTCCAGTGCGTGAACCTGTTCCTTCCACGTCCCATACCTTGACACCCTGTACTTTTTCGCATACAGAGATGCAGCGCATACACTTAATACACTTGTCATTATCCCGTATCAATGGAAAGTTCTTGTTCCACGGAAGCGGTGTCAGCTCTTTCTCATATGGCACATCAAGAATATTCAAGTCTCTCGTTATAGTCTGCAGAGAACAATTCCTGTTTCTGGCACAGGTCACACAGTTGCTGTTGTGCTGTGAGAGTATCATCTCCACCGTCTTTTTGCGGTTTCTGCGGACTTTCGGGCTGTTAGTATAGACGATCATACCCTCTTCTACCTTGTTGTTGCAGGAAGTGACAAGCTTTTCCTTGCCCCCGATCTCCACAACACACACGCGGCAGGCGCCGATTTCATTGATATCTTTTAAAAAGCACAGCTTCGGAATAGGAATCCCTGCGATATTTGCCGCATCCATAATGGTGATTCCCTCTGGTACTTCGATTGCTTTCTGATCGATTGTAAGCTTTACCATACTGTCTTTCGTCCTCCTTTGAATATTCCATATCCGAAATGATCACAGTGAAGGCATCTTGAAGCCTCCTGTTTACACTCTGCTTCCGACATCGGAAGTTCCACACCATCAAAATCACACACCCGCTGACACACTTCACGCTCTGTCATGTTGACACGTCCGCAGGGATTTCTGTCCGACATATTGGGCGATGGCACATCCACATCACTCTGTATCACATGATGGAACCCTAAGTACTCGTCAATATTCGCTGCGATCACCTTTGCCGCACCAATCGCCTTGATCACAGTAGCTGGTCCTGTCGCGCAGTCACCTCCTGCAAATACGCCGGGAAGCAGGTCAAATCCGCCATGCCGCCCTGTCTGAATCACACCTCTGTTCACTGGAACACCAGCATCTGCAAAATGCTGCGACTCAATATCCTGCCCGATTGCCACGATCACCGTCGTACATGGAATCAAAATATCCGCCTCACCGGTATCCTTCACACTCGCACGTCCATTCCTGATATTGCTGATCATCTGCGGTCTCACCCACAGACCTCTCGTGCTGTAGTCATTGTCTGTCTCTATCCGCACTGGTGCTTTGAGTGTCGCCACTTCCACGCCCTCCGCAATCGCACCCTCGATCTCATCGCGGAGTGCCGTCATGTCGGCAACGCGCCTGCGGTATACGATCGTCACTTTCTTTGCACCAAGCCGCACCGCCGTGCGCACTGCATCCATCGACACATTGCCGCCTCCGACAACACAGACCTCCTGTCCCTTGAGATCAATTGCATTTCCTTTTCCAACATCACGCAAGAACTGTACCGCAGAAATCACGCCGTCTGCGTCCTCACCCTCAACACCGAGCTTTTTGTCCGTGCTCGCACCGATCGTGATCAGTACAGCGTCATACTGCTCCCGCAGTTCGTTGATCGTGATGTCAATACCAATTCGAAGACCGTGCTTTACCTGCACGCCTGTCTCTAAGATCGCGTTGATATCGTCATCGAGTCTGTTCTTGGGCAGTCTGTAATTCGGAATGCCATAGCGGAGCATGCCGCCCAGCTTTGGAAGCATCTCATATACCACAACCTGATGCCCCATCAGCTGCAAATAGTAGGCAGTGGTCAATCCGCCTGGCCCCCCGCCTACGATTGCCACCTTTTTGCCGGTGGACGGCTGACACCCGGGCGGTTCAACTTTTCCGGCGAGGTCTGCTGCCATGCGCTTTAAGCCTCTGATATTGATTGCATCATCAATCATGTTTCTGCGGCATCTCGCCTCACAGGGATGTTCGCAGATAAATCCGCAGGTTGTAGGGAATGGGTTATCCTTTCTGATGAGTCTGATCGCGTCCTTGTATCTTCCCTCGCGCACAAGCGCTATGTATCCTGGTATGTCAACGCCAGCCGGGCACAGTGACACGCATGGAACCGGCTGTTGGTAATTGCAGTTGCAGCGTCCCAATTCAATATGCGCTACATATTCATCATGAAAACCAATGAGTCCCTTGTATACCATGTTGGCTGCCTCATAACCGATCGCACAGTCAGCAGACTCCATGATACTGAGTGCCGTCTCCTTCATCTCGTCCAAGATCTCCAATGCAGCCCTCCCATTCAATACATCTGATATCATATTCTTAAGCTGCCTTAATCCGACGCGGCAGGGTACGCATTTCCCGCATGTCTGTGCATGGCACAGCTCCAAAAATGCCTTTGACATGTCTATGGGGCAAAGTCCCGACGGACTTGCCTCGATCCTTCTCTCCAAATCCTTATAAAGCTGTTCTACGACGACCTGCGCTCTATTCGGCATGGGAATTTCAAGTCTGCTCATTGATTACCTCCTCGTTTTGTAACTAAATACATTATCACTATACGTAATTCACACAGAACCTACCGCTATGTAAGAAGCTATGTAAGCTCTTACATGCTATTGTACACTGACTTTTGTGATTTGACAACCATTGATATTATTTAGACAAAGATGTGCCCTCACTGACTGTCCCTAATAGTAAAAGCAGGGGTACTCCTTCCCCCTGCTCTTGCAAAACATAAATCTATGCCCTCAAAAATACGCGCAATTAAATTAAGAACTGATACGCCTCGAATTTTGCATACTACAATTCAAAGATCTCTGCCAGCGTAATCTCTACATGCGGAAAACAACGCAGATTTATTTTGGCATCTGCATTGTAAGTTTCCTCCTCCTGATCATCATCATAAATATAGCTCTGTTCAAGCTCATAAACACCATTCTTCAGATAGTAGACCTCCAAAGAGCACCCATTAGGATCGACAAGCCAGTACTCCTCCACACCACAGTTCTGGTAGATCTCCCTCTTTACCGTCTTGTCCCTGTGTATGGTTGACGGGCTTAACGTCTCCACGACAAAGCGCGGTGTGCCATAGTAATGCTTTTCATTTTTCCCCCAGTCGCAGACAATGGCAATATCAGGTATGATGTAATCGTTCCTGTCCTCCTGATAGTGGAAATAAAAATCAAGCTGCTCCATAAAAATTTCACACCTACTGTCCTTAAAACTATTCTTGAGCTTGTTGAAAATGTTTCCGTCAATCAATGCATGCCTGCGGTTTGGCGATGGTGACATATCATATACCACACCATAGATCACTTCCTGTTTTCTTGGATCCCGTAATTCCATATTGATCCTCCCTCTTCTGTCATTGTCCGCTAAAAAACATTTATAAATAACATGTAACCAAGACGTCACTAAGCCCTCAAAAATGCAGTGTAACCGCGCACTGCCTCATACACATCTGCCTTGCTGACCACCTCATAAGGCGCGTGCATGTTCATCACGGAGACACCACTGTCAATCACATTCATTCCGTATTCTGCCATAATGCGAGCTATCGTTCCGCCGCCGCCCATATCGACTTTCCCCAACTCCGAGAACTGAAACATCACATCTGCCTCATCCATTATTTTCCTGATCTGTGCCACATATTCCGCATTGGCATCACTCGCGCCTTTCTTTCCTTTTGAGCCGGTGTATTTGTTAAACGCAAGTCCCTTTGCCAGAAATGCGGCATTATTTTTCTCAAAAGCACTGGCGTACAATGGATCGTAGCCTGCACTTACATCTGAGGAAAGCATCTTGGAGTTTGCCAGGGTACGGCGCACAAGAATCTGGGAATCTCTTTCTGCCGCTGCAACAAGCTCCGCTACAGTGTTCTCAAAAAAGTGAGACGTCATCCCAGTAGCCCCCATATTTCCGATCTCCTCTTTGTCAACAAGCAGACAGCACAGTGTTGTATCCGTGATCTCATCTGCCATATCTAACAGTGCAAAGATAGACGTAAAAGCGCATACCCTGTCATCCTGCCCATATCCGAGGATCATACTCCTGTCAAGACCTAAATCTCTCGCCTTTCCTGCGGGAACGATCTCCAACTCGGCAGAGAGCAGATCTTCCTCCTCGATCGCATACGTATCTGCAAGAATCCTTAAGATATTCGCTTTGAGTAACTCTTTTTCCAGCTCTTCACGCTGTTCGATTGGAGCGTTTCCGATCAGGAGGTCAAGATTCTCGCCCGTGATAACCTCTGTCATTTTCTTCGTCATCTGCTCTCCTGCCAGATGCACTAGCAGATCCGTGATGACAAATACTGGATCATCCTCTTTCTCACCAATGCAGACCTTGACAACAGTACCATCTTTCCTTGCAACCACGCCATGAATCGCCAGGGGAATCGTCGTCCATTGGTATTTCTTGATACCGCCATAATAATGTGTGTCAAAATATGCAAATCCGTCCTTCTCATACAATGGATTCTGCTTGATGTCAATCCTCGGCGAGTCAATATGTGCCCCGAGAATATTCATTCCCTCAGACAGTGGTTTTCTTCCAATCTGAAAAAACACAACACTCTTATCCATCTGCACTGCATAGAATTTATCTCCCGCCTTGATTGACTCACCTTTGTTCATCACACTGTACAGTTCCCTGTAGCCTCTTTCCTCTGCCATCTCCACAGCAGCTTCCACACACTCGCGCTCCGTCTTGCCCCGATCGAGACATTTTTTATAACGCGCACAGACTTCGTCTACTTTCTTTCTGTCCTCCTTCGTATAACTGAGCCAGAGATTGTCCTTTTTCATACCTGCCTAATTACGTCCTTTCTAAATTCTATAATTTCTTTAATATGATAGCAAGGAACTGTAAATCAATAACTTAATCCCCTGCTCATCCCCCATTTAAAATTGCTGAAGCAATTAGTCGTGTTATTTCCTTACAGTTCCTAAACAAAATTTCTCATTTATATTTCAAACATATGTTCTTGTCAAAGTAAATAAGCCTGCCAGAACTTCTATCATTATCTAACCTATGTATTTATCAAACCTTGAACTTGTGTGCCTGCTGCATTAACTCCTCCGCAACTGCCGACAGATTCTGCGCCATACCTGTGATGTCCGTGACGACGCTGTCCTGTGTCTCCACTGCCGCCAGCACTTCCTCACTTCCTGCCGCGTTCTCCTGCGACGCTGCTGATATTCCCTCTATCATATCCACGATGATCTCCTTGCTGCCTGTCATATTGTTGCTGGACTCATGGAGCATATTGACGCTGGACTGGACACTCTCAAGACACTGCTCGATCTGCATGAAGTTTTCCCTTGTGTCCCCGACACTGCGCTCCTGTTCCTCAAAGATCTTTTCCATGCTTTCCATATTCCGAACCGCATCGGCAGTCTTCTCAAGAAGCTCCTGGATAATGGTTCCAATCTCACTGGTAAGATTGTTGGTTTCGTCTGCCAATCCCCTGATCTCCTCCGCAACAACGGCAAATCCTCTTCCTGCATCTCCTGCCCTTGCCGCCTCAATCGCCGCATTGAGTGACAGCAGATTGGTCTGGTCTGCAATGTCGTTGATTTTCTGGCTAGTCATCTCAATCTTTTGTACCTGTTCGTTATTCTGCTGCATTGCCTCTCTCACAATGGCAATACTCTCACGGCTCTTTGTTGTCTTGTCGATTAAATCCTTGATTGCAGTAAGACCGTTATTTTTTACTTTATCCATCTCGTCGGCATTGCCCCTGAGATTCTCTGTGTCATTGAGATTGCGCACGATCAGCTCATCGAGCTTTGCAACTTCATTCGCACTGGTGGTCGTATCCCCTGCCTGGGACATAGCGGCATTGCTGAGATCATTCATCGTAGTACTGATCTCATCAGACGAACGCTTTAACTGCATCGTCTGGTCTGCAAGTGTACTTGCGTTATCGGAAACTGTGGTTGATGACTGTTCGATCTGCCTCACAATATTGCGCAGGTTATCAAACATCAGGACAATATTCCTGCTGATACTGCCAAGTTCATCCTTCCTCATCGTCATGGCACGTACATTTGCCATATTTCCTTCTGTCAGATCATAACGCGCGATTCGGTGAATCTCCGCAACTGCCTTTTTAAGCGGCATAACCACTAGAAATTCCATGATCAACGCCAGTATGATCAGTGCGATGATTCCCACTGTAAGACTGACAATTGTAGTCAACCCAATGGTCCCAATAATCTGTGTCCGCGCCTCTGCCGTAGTAATCCCGGCAATTTTCACAATCTCCTTTTCCATCATCTTGCATGATATTACGTTGTTGATCGAAAAAGCGATCGTAAGAATAATAAACATCAAAATGTTAATGGTTACTATTAAAGAAACCTTTTTGTATGTTTTGTTTTCCATAAGTATCTATCCCCCTGCTTGTAACTTTATATACTTCAAGTATAGAGTATTTTTACCTCAATTTCAAGTCTCTTTCACCGGAACCTGCACAAGAATGATTGCTGCAAAAGCCAAAACGCAGCCGGCGAGCTCCCGCATAGTAAGCACCTGATGCAGAAACAGCCAGCCTGCCAGAACGGAAACAACAGATTCCAGGCTTAAAATCAGGGAAGCGGTTGTGGGATTCACGCCTTTTTGGCCTATGATCTGCAAGGTGTATCCCACACCGCTTGAGAGTGCGCCTGCATATACAATTGGGAGCCACGCTGCAAGCATATCCGAGACGCCTGGCTGCTCTAGTAAGAGCATCATGACCGTCCCCAGCACTGCATTGGTCACAAACTGCACACATGAGAGTTTCACACCGTCCACCAACGGTGAAAAATGGTCTATGACCAGAATGTGCAGGGCAAACACTGCCGCACAGCCAAGTATGTAAATGTCTCCTTTTTGCAGACGAAACTCTCCTTTTGCAATGCACAGCAGATAGAGCCCTGCCACCGCAATAATCACTGCAATCCACACTCTAACACCTGTTTTCTTTTTCAAAAATACGCCAAATACCGGAACGAGTACCAAGTACATCGCCGTGATAAATCCGGCTTTCCCCACTGTCGTGTATTGCATGCCAAACTGCTGAAGCGCACTCGCGGCAAAAAGACATACGCCACAGCATATGCCTCCAATCAACAAAATTATGCGATTCTTTTTTTGTTGTTCCTGTTCGATTTTTTCCTTTCGCTTTTTTTTCATGACCGCCACGCAGGGCAGCAAGACCACCAGCGCGACCACATTTCTTGCCGCGATAAAAGTGTACGGTTCCACATAGTCCATCCCCACACTCTGTGCGACAAACGCCACGCCCCATATCGTGGCGGTCAGGAATAAGATCATGGACTGTCTTAGTGTATATTTGTTCATAATATCTTTTTCTATCCTATTGTATCAAAGATTCTGCCATCAACATGTTCCCACAGCCCTACACTTAATTGTAAGCTTTGAATCCTATCGACTGATACAATCTTGCCGCCGCCGCATTAATTGCACGAATTGTAATGATTGATGCACCATCGGAAAAAGCATCGCATACGGCCTTTTCACATACAGATCTTGCGAATCCTTTATTACGCATTTCGGGAATCGTACCGACAAATTCAAGAGACGCAGCGTCATTATTATTCATAATGGCAGCTACAGAAACCAGAATGTTGTCATGATACATCATATAACATTTCACTCCCTTTTTCTCACACCATATAAAATGATTAACTGGATGGATATCGGGGTAGCCACCGGAAAAAATATCATTTGTTGTTCGTGCCCATAGAGCAAATTCCTCAGCTGAATGTACCTGAATGATTTTTTTGTTATTATCATGACATTCTCTTTTTTCTTCAGGGAGCATCGCCATATAGATCTCATCATTTTCATCATGCTCAGTTTTTTCATGTGTGGGTTTCTTTCCGGAAAATAGAAAGGCTGCCTCATCCGATACAAGTAAACCAAGCCATATCGGCATATGCATTGATTTCATTTCATCTATGGTAATCTTTATCTGTTCTGTTGGAAGATTGTCAAGACGAACATTATAAATAAACGATATCCCCTGTTCCCCTTCTTTCGGTTTAACATAAGAGTAAAATTCTTTCTCAACTTTTTCCATATGGATCGCCTCTCCAAATAAGCCGACATAATAATTGGCTCCATCGTCAATGTGTTGGATAATTTCTCTCTCTGTCATATTTACCCCCTTGCATGCTCTGACACACATACCAATCAATAGTTTGAAAGTGATCTTCTTTCAAAATTCTCCTTCATTCTCTAGTACAGCATTGCCTAAATAACGGTGAAAAACAGTGCCTGATATTTGTGTCAGGACAAGGCGGAGGAAGGAGGCAATGCGGTGGCATTGTTGACTGACGACAACATAAGGACTGTGTCAGTCCTTTGTACTGGCACAAATAGCAGGTGCTGTATTCACCGTTATTTGCGCAATGCTGTACTAGCGTTTCTGGCAGTGCTCACAGAAGTAGATTGTCCCTCCCATATAATTTGCCTTGTGAATCTCATATCCGCACCGGACGCATGGCTCGTTCAACGAATTTTTGCTCAGCTGTGTGATATAATTTCCCTTTTGTCCGAAGAGGTCTCTCTCAGTGTCACGTCCGCCCTTTTCTGCCATTTCCTTCACAATCTTTTTTGCAGAATCATACAAAGCTTGAAAATCCTCCTCCGACGCTTCCTGCATCGAAAAGCGCGGATCGATGCCAGCATCCCACAGAATGTCCTGCAATACGCCGTTTCCAAGCCCCGGTATGCGCTGCTGTGTCGCGAGAAATGCCTTGGCGGAAAGTCTTTTGCCTGCCGTATAAAGGGACTTAAAATAGTCAAATGTAAAATCATCTGTCAGCGGATTAGGCTTTGTGCTTGATGAAATGTAATAGCCTTCTGCACATTTTCCCTTAGGGAATACCATAATCCCACCATACATCTGAATAGACACAAAGATTCCGGTCTCATCGTCAAAACAGAGTGCAAACTGGTGTTTCTTCGGAAATTTCTTTTTGTCCTCACAATACTTTGGATATGCTCCATCGTTCAACACAATCATGCAGTCCTCCGTATCAATCTGCACCATTCCGCCCTGAAAGACTGCACCTGTTATGGTCTGCCCCTCCAGATACTCCTCATACTTATCCCGATCGCCGCTAAAAAATGCAAATTTATGCGGTGTCTGCAGCACTTCAATATAACTGATGATCTTCCCTGTCAAGTGTTCCCTGATCTGTTTTGCTATCGTATAACTTTCTGGCAATTCCAGCATGATACTGTCTCCTCCATCTCTGCTGTCCAAACATTCATTTCTATAAAATATCCATAGGCTTCTGATTAAATTTCATACTGCCATGGAACATAGGGCAGTATTCCCCAGGTAATCTCATCAGCATAATGAACTTCTGTGTGAATCATAGAACGGTAATCTGCCGCTGTCGCGCTTATACACGGATAATCCGTACACTCCCTGCACTGTGAAATCCCTTTCTGCTGTGCGCATTTCTTGGCATTGCATGGATCATCCTTACAATAACATTCCTCACTGTCGCAGCCGCTGCAGCGCATACTCCAATCTGTGATGTCCCACATTTTCGTCAACTGAATTATCATCTCAGCACGCTGCTCATCCTTCGTCCCGATATAATGGACGCACAGATCACAGCGCTGGCCACATTGTGCATAGATAGCGTTCTCCTTCGGAAATGGTTTGCGGTTTGGCTTTTTCTTGATCTGTATCAGCTTCTTGACTTCTTCAAGCTGCTCCATTGTCGTCACATCGATAAACATCCATTTCCCATCATGATATGTCTTTGCACTGTCATAATAGCCACAAATATATTGCGAATACTCCCCCCTGTGCATCTCAAAAATTTCCCGCTCTTTTTTGCCAAAAATAATCAAAAAGGTATATCTGTCCTCATGAATATAGATTGTCAAAATTGTTTTCTGTCCCTGTTTGAACTGCAATTCATCCTTCCCATCTCCAATTTCGTCCAGACGGTATTTTCCCCTCATAAACACCATTGTTTCATGACTGATTTTCTCCAGAACATTCATTCTTTTATACCTCTCCCTCATAATTGCCGGTAATCTCTATCGTATTACCATCCGGGTCTTTCAGACAGAAATAATTCCCTGTAAAATAAAACGCTTTTGTCAAAATCCTTTGCGATCAGATAAATGCTTCCGTATGTATACATGTTCGTTTCCTCCCAAAACTGCCGCATATTGTAAGAACCTGTTGACAGCCAACCTGTGACAAGCCCTTGTTATAGCCTTTTAAGAACGATTTTTAAACATGATACCATACATAATATGACATCAGTGTGTCATATTCTAATTTTTTTCAAATCCCTTTATACTCTGTCATTCTGTCACAGGAATATTGTTTCGCCGACAGTACTTTTCGGCATAGCTTTTCGGCGCTGCCGTCACTGTCAGACTGGCATCACCGTTGAAAACAGTGACTGGCGCCTGCCTTTTGGTATCATTTTTGATCGCCCGAACCGATTGGGGCAGCACTACTGATCTCAGATTTGTACAGTCTGCAAAAGCCTTCTGCCTGATTTCTACTACGCCCTCTGATATCACTGCCGTCTCGAGTGCAGTACATCCATAAAATGTCCCCCTGCGGATGATCTCGACGGTTCCGGGAATCGTCACACTCTTTAGGGATTGACAGTTCCTAAATGTATCCTTGCCAATCTCGGTGATACCCTCTGGCAGCTCAACAATTTTTAAACGATTACAGCCCGCAAACGCCTCATCGCCAATCTCGGTGATACTATCCGGCAGCTCAATGGCACTTAAGCATTTGCAGCTCCAAAACGCTCTTGCCCCAATCGCAGTGATACCATTGGGGATATTAATCTGTACCAATGCCTGGCAGCCGTAAAATGCACATTCGCCAATAGCACGAATCGTTTTTGGCAGCGTTATCCGGGTGATCGCCTTGCGCAGCTTGATCTGTTCATTTTTCAGGCGTAACGCTCCAAATGAGAATGCCCAGCTGCCGATTGCCGACACGATACGATTGCCGATTTTTTCGGGAACTTCGATCTCAATCTGTTTCCCCTTGTAGCGCGTGATCACAAGCGTGTCATCCTCGCGCTTCTCATAACCCCAGATCTTCTTTAATTCAGCGACAGAATTGGGATTTGCGTTCAGTTCCCGCATCATTTTCTTTTCTGCCTTTTCGCGCTCTGCGGCAAAGTCAGCAGTGCGGTTTTTATATTCCAGCAGCCATGCGGAACATTCCGTCGCGTCGTTTTCAGAAGCGTATCTTATCATCTCCTCACGCCTTTGCGGCAATTGCAGCCAGCCGTTTTGGGCGCAGATCTCAAGACATTCTACGCTGTTTTGGTCGATCGCGCCCCGCATCAGCTTCGTTTTGTTCATCTTCTTCTGATTAAAGTGTTCCAGGATAAACTGAAAAAACTCCGGTTTATACAACCTGTACTGTTTCCGGTATGTATTATAGTTTGCCTGATAAACGGCATCTGTATAATATAATCTGTTCCCTTCCATTTCCCTGACAATGCTGCCAACCACATCAGGATATTCCTCATCGCCCAAATGCTCTGACATATGGCAGAACTCCCACCACTCATTGCTGCGGCCGCCTTCCATAAGCCTTGTAATCCGCTGCTTTGACAATCCCACTCCATACTCTTTGAGGACTTTGGTAATTTGTCTGCTGCCACTCATAATTGCATAAAAAAGCAGTTCCTCCACATCCAGACAGACTTTTTCGCGGTGCTCATACAGGTACTTTACAATCTCGGCTCGCTGTTCAACCGGCAGCACATTGAATCTCTTTGCTCCATCCGTCGCCACGTCCGCATGACAGGCATCTCTGATATTATTAAACCATGCCTGTTGGAGCATGTCGTCCATCTCCGATGGCGGCAGCCAATGGCGATTTGTGAAACAAGTGTCTCTTATGTCAACACCCCCCGCATGCTCGAGCACATCGTTCATCTCCAGCGGTGACAGCCAATAATGCAGTTGATCATAACCGCCCGCATCTTTAGGGCGCACGTAATGAAAATTCGCGCCGCTCTCGACAAGCGCTTTGACATGCTCCAGCCCCCGGAAACGACAGGCAAGCCCTAACGCCCGCGCGGAGCTTTGAATCGGTTCAAGCTGTCTGTACAGCGCAGAGAGCTCCTCCGGGGATTTGGTAAATACGGCATGCTGTAGAACTGCACATTTATCTTTCTGTGAAATGTTTTCGTAGTCCATAATAATCCCCCATTCTTCGCATTGTTTGCCAGACTAATCTTTGCTGTTTGTATCAATATTTTTCGTTGACCGCGCTTCAAGTCTCCCCACAAACATATTGGATTTGATTTCTTATGCAGTACTTTTCGGCATAGCTTTTCGGCACCGCCGTCACTGTCAGACTGGCATCACCATTGAAAACATTGACTGGTGCCTTCCCTTTGCGCGTATCATTTTTGATCGTCCGAACCGACTGGGGCAGCACTACCGATCTCAGATTTGTACAGTTTACAAAAGCCTGCTGCCTGATTTCTACTACGCCTTCTGATATCACTACCGTCTCCAGTGCAGTGCATCCATAAAATGTCCCCCTGCGGATGATCTCAACGGTTCCGGGAATCGTCACACTCTTTAGGGATTGACAGCTTCTAAATGTATCGTTGCCCAGCTCGGTGATGCCCTCGGGCAGATGAATGGCACTTAAACAGCGGCAGCCTCCAAACGCAGCCTCTCCAATCTTTGTAATGCCTTCTGGCAGTTCAATGGTGCTTAAATGATCGCAGCCCAGAAACGCTTTCGCGCCAATCGCAGTTACACTGTCCGGAATATTGATCTGCTCCAATGCCCGGCAGTCAAAAAATGCACACTCGCCAATCTCACAAATCGTTTTGGGCAGCGTTATCCGTTTGATCGATCTGCGCAGCTCAAGCTGCTCTCTTTTCAGGCGCAACGCGTTCGGCGAAAATGCCCAGCTGCCGATTGCCGACACAATACGAGTGCCGATTTTTTCGGGAACCTCGACTTCAATCTGTTTCCCCTTGTAGCGCGTGATCACGAGCGTATCATCCTCGCGCTTCTCATAACCCCAGATCTTCTTTAATTCGGAGACAGAATTGGGGTCCGCGTTCAGTTCCCGCATCATTTTCTTTTCTGCCTTTTCGCGCTCTGCGGCAAAGTCAGCAGTGCGGTTTTTATATT
>JAIEEY010000453.1 GCA_029067205.1 Lachnospiraceae bacterium | reverse complement strand
GCGGAATATTTTTAAAATCAATGCCACAATTTTCCAAATAAATCAATAATGCCCTGATTTTCTGATGCTCTCCTATCAAAATCACAAGCTCTCTTCCCGCCATCAGCGCTTTTGTCTCCTCCTGCGAGAGCGCGATTTCCGACAGGACAATCTCCTGCGTCAGCTTGTCGGGCTCCTTGTAGATGCAGATACCTGTGTAATCACGCCTCGCCCGCAGCTGATACGGAAGCTGAATCGTTCTCCCGCATTGGCTGTCCATCAATTTCTGAACCTGTCTTACATGGACAGCTTCCAGATCTTTTCTGCTCGCGGCAGCCTGTGCAAGCGCCTCCATTACTACATATCCCTGTATTGTCTTGTGAAGCTGCTGAAATTTTTCCTGATCAATATGAATGGTTTTTGATGTCATAGTTATACAGGTTTCAAAACCCTGCTTTGTGATGTCCGCAATCAAATTATATGCTTCGTTCACCCGCTCACATGCATCACTGATATGACTGACTGATGCAGGGCTGATCGAGCGCACAGCTGTATCGAGTATGTGGTGACGTATGATGTTCCTTGAATAATTATCCTCCAAATTAGTGCTGTCTATGCAGTATGAAACATTTCTTTCCCGCAAATATGACTCAATCTCGTCTCTCGAAAGACACAGCAAAGGCCGAATAATCCTATCGCGCACCGGCAAAATCCCAGTCAGCCCTCTCAGTGAAGTCCCACGGAACAAATGAAATAAAAAGGTTTCGCAGCTGTCATTTTTGTTGTGGGCGATCGCAATTCTGCCCTTTTTCGCTCCCAATTCTTTCTCAAATACACTATAACGCACATTTCGTCCAGCTTCCTCTGTTGAAATGTGAAGCTTGTGCGCCAATGCCTCTACATCCTCCTCCACCAGTGTAAAGGGAAGATCATGTACAAGGCATAATTTTTGGACATAATCCGCATCCGTCTCCGCATCTGTCCGAATCAGATGATTGACATGAACCACACGGATTTCAATTGGTATCGCCTTTCTGATCTCGAGCAACATCAGCAAAAGACAGACGGAGTCTGCACCTCCAGACACCCCCGCTACAATGCAGTCTCCCGCCTCGATCATATGATGCTCTTTGACATACTGTAAAACCTTGTCAACCATTCATGTCTCCTAACTCCCATTTTTCCGCTTCATACTCCAATCCGCCGCCTGACACAGCAGGTAAGAACGGTCATATCATCCCGTATGTGGCCCCCCTGGCTGTTGATTGCATAGCGCAGAAGATAATCGGCCATTTCCTTTGGGTTTTGTATAGGGCTCCTTGAAATAATCTCCCGCAGCCTGCCCACGGCCTCATTTTCGATGGCATCAGTAATCCCATCTGAGATCATGATCAGCATGTCCGTATCCGCAAGCCTGATACTCTGCGTGATCGGACACAGTTCGTCCATACTCCCAAGCGGTAACGTGTCCGCGTCCACTTCGTCCACCCAGTTCCCCCGTTTGATATAGCTTGCCGCAGCGCCAGCCTTGACAAACTCAGCCTCCCCAGTCAGCAGATTGACCGCACAGACATCAAGCGTCGTGAGATTGCAGCAGCCATTCTGTGCGGCGATCGCCCCATTGACCATCGAGAACGCTTTTTCTTTCTGAAACCCGGCCTCCAGAAACCGTTCCATAAACTCAATGACTGCCTGACTGTCCCTGCAAGCCAGCTCCCCGCTTCCCATGCCGTCTGCAAGCATCACAACCACCTGACTCTGATTATATTCCTCCAGCGAAAAATTGTCACCGGAAATCTTCTCATCCTCCTTGACTGCCCTTGAAACGGCACTCAAGATGGTATATCTTGGCTCGTCCTCATAGATAAAGGTATTGTACCCTCTCCCGATCGCCAGCGCACTCTCCGCAGACGGCACCAGCCTTCTGCCAAAAAAAGCAGACAAAAACTCGCCCAACACACTTGCCGACACCGTATGCCTGCCGACTGCGCGTGCCTCAATGCTGATTTGGTTCCCACAGCGGCCATCCGGGGCAGACTCATAGCTCCCTGCAGCCCCGCCCTCAATAAACACCAGTTCCCGGACAATGATTCCTTGTCTCTTCAGATAATGAATCAATGTCTTTCTCTTGTGTTCCATCGGCAGGCTTATATGGACAACCGTATCTGCCACATCTGCAAATGCATTTGATATCTCGTCAAGATGATTTGCAAAGACCTCCTTTGTCTCCTGAAGCTGTTTCCTGTAAAGCAGATCTTTCCTGTCCCCACAGGTCTTGTCTGCCTGCGGTATACCGCGGTAGAGCCTTGCAAGCTCCTCATATGTCTCCGACAGACAGTATAACTTTCTCTTGCTATATCCGTTAAACAGATATCCTTCTATGATACCCGATTTATTCTCTGCTCCTCTAAAAGCCTTTAATGTTCTTACCTTTAACATTGTGTATGTCCCCCTCTAATATAATTCATTCACTAACTCCTTAAATCAGGATGGCGAAATTTTATATTTCACAATAACTCCCATCTGCCCGCCTTAGAGGGCACTTAAATCAGGATGGTGAAATTTTATATTTCACACTAACCATTATAGATTGGGGAACTATCATTTTTTGTCAAACCTGTGCACTGCATCACATTTTTTTATTGACAATAATCGCAAAACACCGCTATAAGGCAAAGGAACTATTCCTTAGCCATATAACGGCGCATCGTTCTGATTAGTCAATCTCCTGAAATATAATCTCATTTTCATACACAAGCCCCAACTTATCCTTTGCCACTTCCTCCGCGTACTTTTTGGTCTTGGTATATGTGGCAAACTCTTCAAGTTCTTTCGCACGTGCTTCCTCCATAGCAATCTGCTGCATAAGTTCCTGCTCCCTGGCAGCGTATGCTTTCTCTTTCTGCTTTAGGGAAATGGAATTAACTCCGACTACGCCAGTCATGATTGAAATGGCAAGCAGGGCAATGATCATTCCCAGACGGTTCTCATTTCTGGCGCGGAGAAACTCTGGTGTTTTTTGACGGTTTTTTCTTGCTGGTCTTTGTGCGTTTCGGTTTCCCCCTGCCGTCTTTTCGGCCATCCGCCATCTCCCCCTTTTTGTTTTTTGCTCCATTATGTTTATGTACTTTCATTTTATGACGATTTGAAGTGCACGTCAACCGTATTTTTTGCAGTAAACTTATAAAGAAACGTTTTGATTTATAGTAAATTTTTACAATAAAAAATTTGATTGGCTTCAGAATCTTACATATTTTCCGGATGATTTTCCGAATCAGCCGAAACAGGGCACCAATTGTCTTATCAATGATAAAAAAGCTTACCCGTACGAAAAAACGTCCCACTGTCACTACATAGACAAGCATTCCGACTGCCGCCCCAAACACTGCCGCAAAACGGATCACACCATTATTTCCATAGTACAGCAGCGTGAAGCTGAGTCCAAAGCAGGCTGTCCAGTACAGGATATCCTCAAGGTCGACCGCAAATCTGCCATGTCTGATCAACCGGCGGAACAGTCTGACCACATCGTACACAAATGCCATAAATGCACCTGTCGCAATCGATACCAGCCAGAAATGCCACTCCTTTACAATCTCTCCACTCATTAACTAAACAGGCGTGTGAGCAGCCCTTCTCCTTTTTTCGCCAGAGTGTTCTTGTCAGAATAGACCAGTGAATCCACTGTGCCGTCCACGTCCGCCTCGCCTTTCTCCAGATTAAGCCGCCCTACATGGAGGTTCGTGCCCTTGATGGTAAGCATTCCATCCACCGTTTCCATCAGAATAGTATTCTCATCAAAGGAATGGACTTCTACCACACCGGTAATCTTACAATCCCCACGCTGTTCCATGCTGAATCGGTGCCTCCCTATCCCGACACCACCATTTCCACTACTTCCGTTCCTGCTCTCCCTGCTTTCCATAAAGAATACGCCCTTCTCCTCATACAAGTGCTCCCTATATTATATGAGGGGTACAATAGCTATATGTATCGGAAAAGCTCTTTTGCATCATCCTTTTTGACCGTCTCCTGTACATCGAGGATTTCCACCTTCGTTTCCTTAATGCCAAACTGAATTGTCAGGATATCTCCCACCTTGACATTCGTCGATGCCTTGGCAGGCTTGTCATTAATAAGTACGCGCCCCGCGTCGCATGCTTCGTTTGCCACGGTACGCCGCTTGATGATGCGCGATACCTTTAAAAATTTATCCAGTCTCATTACACTACCTCCATACTGCCAAAAAAGCGTAAATGATAACAACCGATGAAGTGCGCCTCATCGGTTGTCTGAAAGAATTCGTTTTGAAAACAATTATCTGTTTACCTCGTCCTTTAATGCCTTGCCTGGTTTGAACTTCGGTGCCTTGGAAGCTCCGATCTCGATTTCCTCTTTTGTCTTAGGATTTATTCCTTTTCTAGCTGCCCTGTCAGCTACCTCAAATGTACCAAAGCCTACCAACTGAATCTTCTCGCCCTTTTTTAATTCTTTAGCAACAACCTCCGTGAAAGCAGTAAGTGCCTTCTCAGCGTCCTTTTTTGTCATGTCTGCCTGTTCAGCCATAGCGGCAACTAATTCTGTTTTGTTCATTGTGAACTCCTCCTATATATCTCTGTAAATAATATTACCCTGCGCCGTTTTGACGCCTATATCTATTTATAGGCGAAAAGCGCCTGTTTGTCAAGGAAAAAAGCCTAAAATTTGCTGTTTTTTATAGGTTTTGGTAAAATTCCCACATTTTCGCTATTCTTCCAGCTTAATGAGATCTGTAAAGGAGTAATTAACGTCCTTTTCTTCCGCATCGATCTGCAGTGTATAACTCCTTGTCTGATATCCAGACTTCCTGAGTGTCACCACGTAACTCCCTGCAACTTTGTTGAAACTAATAGGTGTTATCCCAATATAACTGCCGTCCAGATACGCTTCAACACCGTCCGGCGCATCGATATATACTTTGTATTTGCCCGTGGAGGACGCGACAGAGTTCTTTTTCTCCTCATCTTCGTCTGAGGACTTCGTCTGATACTTCTTGCTGGTCGTCCCCTCCTCTTCCTCTTCGTCGTCCTCATCTTCGTCTGAGGATTTTTCTGACGTTTTTTCTGATGAAGTCTCACGATTTGCATCACTTGCCTCTTCTGTTGTCTCCTCCTCACTTTTCTCGAGCTCCACAGCGATGTTTGCGGACGGTTCCGCCACCCTGATATACTGTGCGACTGTATCGTATCCATCTGCCGTGATGCGCATCTGGTGAAGTCCATACTCAATCTCAACAGGTCTGGACACATTGACCTCCCTGCCGTCGATGAACACCTTCGCCGTGACTGGATTCAGTGTGAAGATGACGGTTCCTTTCTGAACCACTGTGATCTCAACATCTCCCAGATCCCACGCCATCTCCTCATTTCTGGCAAATGTGATCTCCTGTGTAGCACTGCTGCCCCTGTTGCTGACAGTGACTGTATGCGTTCCCTCTGGGACAACTAACAGCATGTCCTGCGCCACCTTCCTGATCACGCTGTCCCCGACATCAATCCAGCCGTCCACGAAATAATCTTCATTCTGAAGGCGCAGATATCCGTGGCCTTTCTCGACATTGACGCCATAGATCATGTTTTTATAGCCCCACACACTGAGCACGTCCATTTGGTTGACTTCCATCATGTCCGTCTCCCTGCCATCAGACACGACGACAACATGTCCACTGATGTTATAGAGCTCATTTCCGATCGTGATCGTTCCTTTCCGCAGATCCATATTGTAACTGCGGACATTGTTGTAACTGATGCAGTTCGGATTTTCCTTTACATAGGCAAGTGCCTTTCTGGGCTTATAAAAGCGGACTGTGACGACACTTCCCTCCTTCAGCTGCTCCATGGAAAGCGCCTGATCGTTCTTGTCATATATCATTGTCGTACCATCGTAATTCAATGTGTAGCGGCGTGAGGACGTGATGTTCTGAAACTGCACCGTCCCCGCCTGCAAATCCTTTTTGACCACAACCGCGGCATCTTCGGAGTCATAGATGCCGCTCCTGTTCAGCTCATTGATCAGGGTCTCCTGTTCTGTGTTCTCTGCTGTACTGCTGTCGGGCTGGTTTGTGCCTCCATTCTGCGCACAGCCTGTAAATGTCAAGGCGGCGGCAGCAAACATTACAGCTGTTATGCATTTTATATCTCCTTTTATCATCCTGTATTTCCCCTTATCTAAAATCAATTATTTATCCCCCAAGCAGTTTTGCGTAAAATACCTCTCTCCTGTCCCGCTTTACTGGAAACTCTCCGCGAAAACGCTCCACATCATCTGTCAGCTCCAACACAATCATACCCTCCGTCTCTGACAGCTCCGCCTTCACCTCCCCGTCAGCCCCGATGATACAGCTGTCTCCTGTATACCGAACTCCCCCTATATCACCAACACAGTTGACCGCGAGGATATAAACCTGATTTTCAATGGCACGCGCCCGCAGAAGCGCCCTCCAGTGTTCCCTGCGCTTCGCCGGCCAATTCGCAGGCACAATGATCACGTGCGCCCTCTTAGATGCAGCCTGAAAAATCTCAGGAAAACGCAAATCATAGCAGATAAAACTGCTGCACGGAATATCATTTAACACAAAATGCGTCAGTGCACTGCCACCCTGAAATCTGCAATCCTCCCCCGAATAGGAAAACGGGTGAATCTTTGCATAGTCAGACAGTACTTTTCCCGCACTGTCCACAACAGTATAATGGTTCTCACACTTTCCGCAGGTCGCGGTACAGTCTTTCACCCACCCAAAACCAATATTGACATGATACTGCCGTGCCAGATTACCCATACACTGTATCGTTCGCCCATCGCACTCTTTTGTGGTATCTGTATTCATGGAAAAACCTGTAAAACTCATTTCCGGAAAAAATACTGCCTCTGCTTTCCAGCCCACAGCCTCCTCAATTCGCTTTCTGGCAGTCTCATAATTGCATCCCTTATCCTCCCAGACGATCTGTGTCTGCGCAAGGGCAATCTTGATCCTATTGTCCTCCATTGCATAACTCCTTACCCAGATGTCTCTGTAATATTATTGTAAACCTATTATATATTTTTTTGTGCCCTGATACAACCCCTTCATGAAAAGAACTTATTTAACAGCTTTTCCTTATTTTTCTCCTGCTGGATCAGGCTCTCGAGCTTATCATAATTGCGGTTTGGCATCCACGACTTTCTGGAATTGTAATAAAAATTAATAATTTTCCAGAATTTTTCAGGATATGCGAGTCTCAGGCACAGGCTTCTCCACTCAAGCGGCGGAAATACCCTGCGGTTCTGATATGCGTCAAGCATGCTCTGCGCCATATCCATTGACCAGTCACATTTCTCCGAAATTTTTCGAAATAAGAGATAAAAATCCCTCGCACCCGAATCATGCGCGAAATGCTCGAGATTGATAATCCCGGTATATGCCCCATTGCTGCCCTTTCCAAACAGGACATTGTGGTACTGGTAATCGCCGTGACAGTAAAGTCCGTTGCTGTTTACATACGCCTCATACTCTGCCTGTGACTCCTCTTTCGCGCGTTTTGTCACGTCCACTGCCCTGTCGAGAAAATAGTCGTACTCCTGCAGCAGCGCCCGCTCAAAATCGGTCTTGTTGTGCAGTTTCTTTAAATAATTTTTTACCCGCCTGCACTCCATCGTATGCTTTTCCATCTCGTCCGCATAGAAAAAAACGGGCATAGTATAGGTGTCTTCCGATGCCGGTATCATAAATTTCAGATGGAGCTTTGCCATGGCGCCGAACGCCTTGATGATGTCCTCTTCGCTCTTATAACTGCATTCCTTTCCCTCAACCTGTTCTTCCAATATGTAGATACTGTTGTCGATATCCTTCACAAACAGTGCTCCTTCTTTGTTTCGTATCAAGGTATCTGTCCTGAGATTGTCATTCAGCCTGCACTGCAGCTGATACAAAAGTTCCAGTTTCTCCGTCCTTCCCCGATATTCTTTGAGCACACGCATCCCCTGCTGCGTATCACAGATTATGGTTCCACGCCCCTTGAAGGTGCGGTTGATCGTCACATCATACTGTTCCAGCACATTCACTGCCTTGTCATTCACAAAAAATCCCCCTCCACACAGATAATGATTTATTCTATCCTATGTGGGTGGGGGAATATTTATTCCACGAATTCTTTCGCTTTTTCCAACAAATATGCATGCACGTTTTTTTCGGGATTCTGCAGAACCTCATCGAGAAGCTGATTCAGGATTGCTCCAATCTGTTTTCCCTTTGGTACGCCAAGCGCGATCAGGTCGTTTCCTGTGATTTGGAGTGTTTTCAATGAAATGCATTGATTCTTCTCCATGATTTCTGTATATATCCGTTCAATCTCGTCAATCCGCGCCAGTTTTTCCTCCCGCTGATAACTGCTCTGTGCCAGTGTGTCCGCTCGTCTGATTTCCATTACCTGCAAAAAATACTCCGCACCGATCTTGTTGATGGCGCGCCGCACAGACCTCGCGTTCGGCTCCGGTTTATCGTCATGATACCGGACATACTTCTGCACTTTGTCGATGGTGTCATTGTCAAATTTCAGCCGCTTTAGAATAGTAACTGCCATCTGCTCGCTCACTTCCACATGCCCGTGAAAATGGTCGATACCACTCTCATCTGTCGTCTTGACCAACGGCTTTCCGATGTCATGCAGAAGCGCTGCGATCCGCAGGCTCTTATCTGCCCTGATATGCAGAAGACTCTGCATCAGGTGCTCCCCTACCGTATACTGATGGTGCGGGTTATGCTGCGTGGTCGCAAATGCGGTGTCGAGTTCCGGCAGCACAATTTTTGTGATCCCAAGTTCGTATGCATCGCGCATATAGTCAGGATGATCTGAGAGGAGCAGTTTCACAAGCTCCGCCTGTATGCGCTCCGCACTGATGTTTTGAAGATTGGAAGCAAGCTTTCGGATCGCCGTTTTGGTATCCTCCGCAATCGTAAATCCAAGCTGTGCCGAGAAGCGGACTGCGCGGAGCATCCGAAGCGCATCCTCCCCAAACCGTTCTTCTGCCTCTCCTACACAGCGAATGATGCCCCTGTCCAGATCCTTCATGCCGTCAAACGCATCGACAACGCCGCTCTGGTCATTGTATGCAAAAGCGTTGATCGTAAAATCCCTGCGCTTTAAATCTTCTATTAAATTTGCCGTAAAGACAACCTCTCTCGGATGGCGGCTGTCCTCGTACTCGCCGTCAATCCGGTATGTTGTCACCTCAAAGCCCTCACGATCAAGCATGACCGTCACAGTGCCATGCTGAATCCCGGTATCGATCGTATGGCGGAATACCTCTTTGACCTGCTGCGGTTTTGCCGAGGTGGTCACGTCCCAGTCACTGGGCTCTCTCCCAAGCAGGGAATCCCGGACGCATCCGCCGACCGCATATGCCTCATAGCCCGCCGCCTCCAGCTGTGTTATGATATACCTGACCTTATCGGGTAATTGTATCTGTGTCATATATCTTCTCTCCTCTTCTCGATTCCACTCAGCACGCCGCACAATCCCTTTACGGTGAATATCCCTCCCAACAGACAGACTACTTCTGAGACGATTAAGATTCTGGTGATGTAAACTGTGTACTCAAACCTTTTCATACCATTTTAGTTTTCTCTCTTTCCTATTATATGTGGACACGCCGATAAAATCAACTGTTGAAAAGCTGCATCGTCCCGATTCTGATCGGGCAGTGAGATGCCCCTTTTGTTACTGGTTTGCTGTACACATAAAGGCATCTGACTGCACATAGTTCTCAAGACTCCGAAACAGGCACGCCGCCTCTGGATACTCCTTTCTCAAAGTGAGCAGGTCTGCCTCGCAGACAAGCATTTTCGCACTTCCACGCGTCACCTCATAGATCAGCCCCAAATTATGATTGCGCTCAAAGTTGTCCATCATGCGCACGATCGGTTTGATACCCTTAGTCTCTTTGATGTTATCCAGAATCATCGGCGCAGAGTTCATGACGATCGGATACCACTGTGCTGTCGTGTACTCCTCACACGCAAATCCAGCAAGCGCCGGGTGCGCTGTATCAATCAAAAGTCCCATCGTCCCGACTGGAACTGGCTTACCCGCACCCTCTGAAATAGAGCGGAACATCGGATAACACCAAAAATCTGTGCAGTACTCGCCTTTTATAGTGCTGTTGGGATTCGTACTGTTTGGTTTTACAAACAACAACACGGACTCTCCCTTGTTCCATTCTTCCAAAGCTGCCTTATTGTCGTTTGTAATACATATCGTTTTGGGCTTGTAAGTTTTAGACGTACCCTGACAGGAATCAGTATCATTACATGGATAACTGCCACTGGCCGCGACATAAAACCGATCGTAATCAAAAGTTTGCGCTGTTTCTTCCACTGCCAATTCTTTGCAGATAAAGTTTTGTATGTTGGTATAATCTTCATATACAAATACATCATATGCATTTTCAATGTCCTCTGCACTGTCACTGGTCAGCGAAAAACGCAGGACATACTCCGCATTATTGTCACATTCCGGCACTTTCAAATTGATCGTTCCCAGTGTAAAAAGCCCTCTCCCCGTTATCTCTGCACAGTCTAACGTCTGGACTGCAATCTCCTGCTGCCCTGTTTTATGATCCACCGCTGCCCGTTTTTTCCAATACTGCATACCTTCGTCTTCTTCTGCCTGCTTCTTCAGATGCCATACTGCTTTGAGCTGTACATTCGTAAGTTTTTCAGGACGATAATACCGCAGCTTTACCTCACTTTGAATCTGATCGCCGCCCTTCATCACAAAGCTGTCAAGCGTCGGCAAAAGCACCGCGTCGGAGCAGAACATGCGCCAGTTTTCCCTTGTGATGGCTCCTTTATTGATGTTAAATGCATTCAGAATGCCCACAAGCGCCGTCCCCTGACCAGAATAATCCTTGATGTCAAGGAGCTGAAAACCGCTCAGATTCGCACTGCGGAAAGCCGCCTCAAGCTCCAGTTTATAACACGCAGCCGCCAGCTTTCCCGATGCGCGGAAATAGTCATCCGCATAGGAAAGCAGCCCTTTCTCCTCCATGCGCTCCCGAAAAATCTTCATATTTTCGGGCTGTAACACACCAGTGTATCGTTCAATCTCCTGAAAATCAGGCGTAAACTCGTACTGCCCGATCTCGTGCGAGACTACCGGAACATGGGGAATCACTTCCTCCTCGTCCCCGTCTACTTCCACCTCCTTGATGCCTGTGCCATACTGTATCTGTATTGTTTTGGGGTGCATACCCTCTCCTCCGGAAGTCTCTCCCTTTCTGATCTCCCCTGGCATGATCATCTCATCATAATTCCAGTACGCACCCGGCCTCTCTGTCTGCACAAAGCCAAGCGGCGCGTCACACATCGCATAAGAGCCTCGGAATAATCTGTATTTGGAAAAACGCACACCACTGAAAAAGTCGTCATTTGGAAGCACGGAGGGTGCAAATTGGTGGTTGTTGCTTCCCTGTGTGTACAGATGGCGGTTGTCGTGCGCTTTGAGCACACCCATGATCCGGTTGATCTCCTCCTTGCTGCCCCACAACTCATTTCCCATACTCATGCCAAAGTAAGACGGCAGGTCGCCAAACGCATCCAGTGCGCGAATCCCTTCTTCCAGCAAAAACTCCTGCTGTTCCTTATTATAGTTCTCGTCCCCTGCGTCGTAGATCGAACCCCAGAATGCAAGTTCTGCCTGCACATAGATTCCAAGGTAAGCCGCCGCCAGAAATGCCGCCCTGGGCGGACAGCAGGTGTGATAGCGATAGTGATTCAGCCCGTATTCCCTGCTTGTCCCATAGACATGAAGCCAGGAGTCCAGATCCATCGGCGCATAGCCTGTCAGCGGGAAGATCATTGCGTCATGCGTGCCTCGCAGGAAGATCTCTTTGTCGTTGCAGTATAACGTCCGTTCCTGATATGTAAAATCGCGCAGTCCAAAGTGGCTTGTCCGCTTGCAAATCACCTGTCCACCGCGCTGAATGCTGACGGTAAGTTCGTACACATAGGGATTATACTCGTCCCACTCCTTTGCGTCCTCCCCAAGCGGATATTGGATTGTCATCCTGGTGTCCAAAACACCAGTTTCTTTCTCTCCGTCAAACGTTCCAAACGTCTTCCATTGCAAAACTTCTGATTGCA
This sequence comes from Lachnospiraceae bacterium, assembly GCA_029067205.1. Lineage (GTDB taxonomy): Bacteria > Bacillota > Clostridia > Lachnospirales > Lachnospiraceae > COE1. The sequence continues at coordinate 1,028 of JAIEEY010000453.1, read as the reverse complement.
AAATTTCTGATTGCATCGTTTGTGATTGCATCGTTTCTGATTGCATCGTTTCTGATCGCATAACCTGATCTTGTGACGGCTCATAGATTTTTTCAGATAAATTCTCCAGTATCTCAATCTCATACGGCAGATCCTGCCCTTTGTTCTGTGCAATCCACTCCCTCCGTGTCTCTGCTGTCTGCGTGTACAGCGGCTCAAAATGCTCGAAATCCCTGCCTTCCTTCATCCTGAGCTTTGTGAGCCGGCAGTTTACGCGGATTTCGATATCCGAAAGTACATTGTCGTGTGAGAGCCGCAGCCGGATATCCACATTTTTTTCTTTTCTGGACGGATATATCCACATTTGATCTATAGCGATATCCTCAAACGACTCCAGCGTGATCTCTCCCAGAATACCATTCCAGTTTGTCTGCGTGTCCGGCGATGTCATATGGCCGCCGTTTGAGACGTAATCCGTATTATCTATCATTATTACAAGTGTGTGTTTCCCGGGCACAAGCCATTTTGACAGCTCATACCGATGCTCCACATAAAAGCTGTCAAAGCTCCCAGCCAGTTCCCCGTCAACCCACACAGTCGATTTTCTGGTTCGCTCCATAGAGAAAAAGAAGCGCTTTCCCTGTTCCCTTGCCGGAATCTCAATCTCCTTTAAATACCACGCATATCCCTCAAAATGATAGGTTTCTGTCAGATATCCCGTATACCGCTCTGTGCCCCTTTCCCCTTTTTTTGCCTCGGCAGTCGTCGTCGGGAGGTCGATCACATCATCAAATGATGTCCTTTTGTAAAACTCCCGATTGAAACCCGCCTTCTCCTTGTCCAGCGCAAACTGCCAGGTTCCTGATAAATTAAGCCTCATATCTATTATCCCTTTCTGTTGGTATTTTTTTCTTTCTTCTAATTGTAATCATACCATAACAAAAAATGCAGGTCATAAAAACATGCATTTTTATAGATAAATTATATCTACTATTAGCTTCCAAGTCCAAATTTACATCTCATAACTTCAATTTTCAAGGAATAAATAA
>JAIEEY010000452.1 GCA_029067205.1 Lachnospiraceae bacterium | reverse complement strand
AAGCCAATCTTATATCTCTTCTCCATCATCAGCCTCCTCGTCAAATTGGAACACTTTGGCATCTTTGATATAGTATCAGCTTATTTTTACTTTTTATTCATAATTTTCCCCGGAACTGGTCACGGTTCCATCACATCAGTCGAAACTTCCTCGCAATTGTCAGTATGGTTCTGCCACCAGGCATACTCCTCAAATCACGCTCATTAATACCCTTTAACAAAATCAGTACCACAAAATACACGATCGCACCGACACCGATTCCTACAAACACTGTCACCACATTGCCAGCAGCTTTGGAAAGCAGCATGTTCAAAAGTCCGATCACAATCCCCATCACAGCAGATGCAATTGCGGGAATGGCAAAGGTGCGCATCAGCTCCTGGTTGTATCTCAGATAGTTACGGATTGCTAAGGCGTTCAGCACACATACAATCGCCGCAAATAAAATATTTGCCCAGATCACTGCATTGATTCCCATTCCAAACTGAAGCGCTGCATACAGTACTATGACATGAATTACAAGTGAAATCGCGGCGTTCCGTACAGGAACTTTCATTCTGTTGATACCCTGAAGCACACCATTGGTCAGTGTCGATACGGCAAAGAATACAACCGATACAGAACCAATGTGAAGCATTTCGACCGCCATGTCAACCTCGCCCTTAAACAGCATGGATATAATCGGTCTTGCCAGTACCGCAAGCCCCACTGCACTTGGAAATGCGACAATCATCGTAAAGCGCATTGCCTGTCCGATTTTCTCCTTTGCGCGTGCATACTCCTCACGCACCATCAACTGTGTCAGCACTGGAACGATAGATGCGCACATTGCATTTGCCAAAGCAATCGGAACATTAACAAGCACTTTGTATTTCCCAGTGTATACCCCCCAGATGTTTGTCTTGACATCGCCAAGACCTTTCTGTATCATGATAGAACCATATATTTTGGTGTCAATCACATCACTTATATTATAAACTGTAGTACTCATAAGAACGGGCACGATCGTCAGGATGATCAGCTTAAAAATCTGCGTATAGCTGTCAACCCTTCCATTTGCGCCCCGTGCACTGCGCTTTTTCATCCCTTTTCTATACAACATATATACAAAGGTAAGAAAAACCAGACCAACTACAGAACCAAGCACAGGTCCAATAGACGCCCCCGCCGCGCCGTACGCCGGTGCAAAATCTTCATTGTGAAGAATTTCCCCAACCTTTTCCCCATAATGATACAGTAAGTACGTTCCCGCAATACTGCCGATCAACACAAATATCTGCTCTAATATCTGCGAGACAGCCGTTGGCATCATTGTCCCAAGTCCCTGAAAATATCCCCGAAACACACCCATGACTGACACTGTCAGCAGCGCTGGTCCCAGAACCTTGAGTGCCATGGCTCCCATCGGCTCTTCCATGACATACTCTGCAAGAAAATCGCCCAAAAATTCACAGACAAGAAATGTGACACCACCCATTGTCAGAGCAAAAACCATCGCACACTGAAATACCCTCTGCGCACTCTTGTACTGCCGCTTGCTGATCTTGGAGGACACAGCCTTCGACACCGCGAGCGGAAGACTGTAGCAGGAGATGATCAGCATGATCGAATACACCGAATATGCTGCGGCATAATATCCGTTTCCCTTGTCGCCAAAGATATGCTGCATGGGAAACCGTCTTGCTATCCCTATAATTCTGGAAAGTATCCCTGCCATCGCAAGGATTCCTCCCTGAACAATAAAATTAGACTTAGACTTCTTTTTCTTCATTTAACTGCTCCTTGCTCGTCTCTCGTTATACCCAGCCTGTCCAATATTTCCTCCTGCTTTTGCTCCATCACTTCCGCCTCCCCGGGCTCCATATGGTCATAGCCCAGCAGATGGAGCATACTGTGCGCGACCAGAAAAGCACATTCCCGTATGAGCGAATGTCCATACTCCTCCGACTGCTCGTACACCTTATCAACTGATATCACAATATCACCAAGACACAATTCCCCGTTCTCAGGATCAAAGTAGTCTTCTATATTATTCTCTATCATTGAAAAATCAGCTGGATTCTCATAGTCCACATTCGGAAATGACAACACATCTGTTGGACGGTCTATCCCGCGATGCTGCTTATTCAACTCATGAATCCCCTCATTGTCTGTGAGAAGTACATTCACTGACACCTCATAGGGACAGTTCTCGTAATCCAGTGCCTCCGCAATTACCTTTCCTGCCACTTCCTCCACATCGAAAGGAAGCGTTCTGTCCGTCTCACTCTCTACGTAAAAAGTCATAGTACATTTTTTCTCCTGTATATATTTTCTCTATTCCATCCAGATCTGACAGGGAAATTTCACTGTTATTTATTACACCGATCTCCATCTTCCTGCGTATGATCGCAGTTGCAATCTTTTCATAGCCCTTGAACAAACTGCGCTCCTCCCCTTTTTCAATCAAATACATAATGGAGGACACCACACAGTCTGCAAGATATACTGCCACTGTCTCGCGCATTTTCATCGGTTGTGATTTGTAATTATATTCCTGCAGAAGCCGGACTGCCTCTGGTGGAAATTTATTCTCCTGACAGATTTCTTCCAAAGATTTATTGTGCTTTTTGCACTCTACTACGATAATTCTGTGATAATATCCTCCATTTTTTGCCACATTGACATCCACATGCAGCAGTCTTGCCGTCATCTCCGCAAAATATGCCATATGTATGGCATTGTAATACGTCTGCTTGTCCTCCTTGTACTTGGCATGCAATACATACTCCTGATCAAAAACAACTGCACAATAGAACCGCAAGACCACCAGCATCAATAATAAATGTGACAAATACATTCATAATCGGAATGACGAGTTCATCTGTCGTCAGTGTCCCATGCTTTTGAAAAATCACTTTTGCCGCAATCTCGATCACATAGACGATCACTGCAACTGACATTGGCACTCCCGTCTTATAATCATCAAGCCGCTCTTCATACGTTCTATTTCCTTTGTCTTAATAATGCAGTCGTGTGCATCACTCTTTGCACGCTTTATCTCCGGAATGGTGTACTATTTCTTTTCGGACGCGATTCATTTTTGCGGACACTCTTCGTCTGATTATTATTCAATCGGCTCTCATAATCCTCATATGCCTTGACGATCTTCTGCACAAGAGGATGGCGAACAACATCACGGCTTGTCATTCTGACAAACGCAATATCACTTATTTTGCCGAGCACCTTCTCCGCGACATCAAGTCCTGACTGTGTCCCGACTGCCAGATCCTTCTGCGAGGCATCTCCAGTCACAATCACCTTAGAGCCAAACCCGATACGCGTCAGAAACATCTTCATCTGTGCTGGTGTTGTGTTCTGCGCTTCATCTAATATGATATAAGCGTTGTCAAGTGTCCGCCCACGCATATAGGCAAGCGGTGCCACCTCGATCAAACCCTTTTCCATATTTTTCTGAAAGCTTTCTGCCCCCATGATCTGATACAGTGCATCATACAGAGGTCTCAGATAAGGATCCACCTTACTCTGCAGATCTCCAGGCAGAAAGCCAAGTTTTTCTCCCGCTTCGATAGCAGGGCGTGTTAAGATAATGCGCTCGACCTCATGATTTTTAAAAGCTGTGATCGCCATTGCCATCGCAAGATACGTCTTTCCTGTCCCCGCTGGTCCTAGTCCAAACACGATCATCTTATCCCTGATGGCATCAATATATTTCTTCTGCCCCAGCGTCTTGGGCTTAATAGGCTTTCCTGATATCGTATGACAGATACACTCTGAATCAATTTCCAAAAGTGCATCCTCATCCCCCTCTCTGGAAAGTTCCAACGCATAGGATACATTCTGCTCCTGTATTCTGTTACCCCTTCTGGAAAGCTCCACCAGATCTTTGATCAGCTTCGCTGCCTTGTTGACTGCTGCCTGTTCCCCACTGATGCGCACTTCTCCGTTTCGGTCTGTTATGATAACATGCAGATCGTCCTCAATCTGTTTGATATACCCATCATGACTTCCAAAAAGATTCTGCATATGCTCTGCTTCGATCTGCATTCCAATCTGATAATCTGCCAATGTACTATTACTCCTTCATCTAATTTGTTTCATTTTCCTGAGCAGTGTTCACTGGTATATCCACTGTCTCACCCGTCTGCTTTACCACCAGTAAACTTCCATATAATTCCATTCCTTTACTACTATTTACCATTTTAACATTTTTTTCAACAATTTGTACCCCTTTTTGCTCTAAACCTGAAATAAATTTTTCAAAACTTTCAGATAACTTGTTTTTCATCTCCTCTTCTGTATAGGTAAAGTACTTTATGTAATATTCTTTTCTGTCAATACTTCCATAATATATCGGAAGATAAATATTATCAAGTAAAACTACCTGATGTTTTTCCACTGCTGTCTCATATAAATTGTCTTTTTCCTTCTTCAAGATATTCTGCTCAATAAAATCCCATACTGGCATCCCGTCTATATGATAACCGCCTATCTCTGCAAAGCCCATCTTGACATGATCGCCAGTATAGACCATAACAGGATATCCACTGTTGATCACACATTTATACTCGATGGGTGTCCTGATGTAGATGTCAGCGTCCGCATCATAAATCTGAAAATTGACAATACTCTTGCTCTCATCATACACTGGAACTCCGCCAGCTACAAGTATCTGTCCTTTCTCAACCCTGTCGCCGGCCTTGACTTTGGGAACACCGTTTCTTGTCACGATGGAAGTGATCGTCCCGGATTCATTGGCAATAATATTCGTCCCTCTTGTTGTGATCTGCACAGGCTCCGACTTCTCATTCTCCTTAACCTCTATAAAAAGCTTTGTCCCCTCAAAATAAATCGATGTCCACGTCACATTCTGAAAAGTCTCCCTGAGTTTTTTTTCCTTCTCTTCACAGTTAATGCTGCTTTTCTTCATTCCATAACGAATTGATTCCCGCTCCAGGAAATCCGACAGCTCATCATCACTCACCTGAAGATTGCCGATATACTCGATCGCCCAGACATAATCCGTCACATAATTCAGCAGTGCCAGACAGATGATCACCCCTGCAAAAAAAATAATCCTTTTCTTGAAAAAAGGAAAATAAAAAGGCAGTCCTTTCTTTTTGACCACATGTGCCTTTGTACCTGTTTTCTTCAACAAAGGAAGCATTTTAAAGAAATCAGCGGCATATGCCTCGCACATACAGATATCCTTTTCATTTTCTTTCGCTTTCCTGATCCCCCACAAATCAATATCATGCATCCTGCACATATTGAAAAAGCGTTCCAGATAATCCCCATCAACCTTGATGACCAGAAACCCTCTGACAAAACGTATCCATCCATTCTGCAAAAGCTTTACCTCAAACTTCCCAGGAACTGATGACAGACAGTTCCTTAAACTGTCATCAGTTCCTTATCACCTTTACTTCCTTGATCTGACCTGATATTTTCATGTCCTCATTCGAATAGTATTCTATCATCAGACAATCCCCGCAGACACAATATTTCATATCATTACCTTTGATCAAAATGTTATGACAAGTATAAGATATGATTCCCTTAAAGTTCTCGACGAAAAGCTCCGATGCCCCCACCATATGAAATAAAGTGGCATTCAACACCATATCCTTTGGCAGGGAAAATGTATCTGCAAAACGCTCTCCTGCACTCATCATATCCTGTTTGAAAATATCGTGATATTTTGCAATATCATGATGTTTTGCAATATCATGTCTACTCATATCAGCACCCAAAAATGAAGTATAGGTTTTCTATACTTCATTCTATGTCTTTTATTCAATTACTATTCCCTTGATGAGTGGCTTTTTTTCCACAGGCTTCCTGTCGATCGTGTACGCCTGCAGAAATCTTTCTTTTGCCGCATCGAGTTTCGCCTGATCATTGGCATAGATCGTGGCGAGTGAATCCCCCTTCCTGACCGTATCGCCTACTTTTTTGTGCAGCACGAGGCCGACGGAAAGATCGATCTCGCTCTCCTTTGTCTCACGCCCGCCGCCCAGTATTAAAGAACAGACACCGATCTCGTCACACACGATTTTCTGAATACAGCCGTCTGCGGGAGATTCGATTTCCTGTATGATTGATGCCTGCGGAAGCCTTTCCGGGTGATACACAAGTTCCTTGTCTCCTCCCTGCGCCTCGATGAACTCTGCAAGTTTATCCAGCGCGCTGCCGTTCTCGATGACCTCTGCCAGCATGCGCTCCGCTTCTTTTGTTGTCGCTGCCCTGCCGCCTGCCACAAGCATATAGGAACCTAATGTCATGCAGAGCTCGACAAAATCTTCTGGTCCATTGCCATTTAAAGTATCGATTGCCTCCCGCACTTCCAGCGCGTTGCCGACTGCATAGCCCAACGGCTGGTCCATATCGGACACGACCGCAATGGTCTTTTTGCCTGCACCGTTTCCGATCCTGACCATCTCGTGTGCAAGCGCGAAGGAATCCTCCTCGGTCTTCATAAAGGCTCCGCTGCCCGTCTTGACATCCAGCACGATCGCATCTGCGCCTGCCGCAAGTTTCTTGCTCATGATGGAGGAGGCGATCAGGGACATATTATCGACCGTGGCAGTCACGTCCCGCAGCGCGTACAGTTTCTTGTCAGCCGGCGCCAGGTCCGCTGTCTGCCCCATGATCGCAATTCCGATACGGTTGACATTAGATCTGAATGTTTGTTCTGATATTGCGGTGGAAAAGCCGGAAAAACTCTCTAATTTGTCAATCGTGCCGCCTGTATGTCCCAGACCCCTTCCGCTCATTTTAGCCACTGTGACACCTGCCGCGGCTACCATCGGCGTCAGTGCCAGCGAAGTCTTGTCGCCCACACCGCCCGTGGAATGCTTATCCACCTTCACGCCGCGGATATCACTCAAATCCAGCATATCCCCGCTCTTTGCCATCTCCATGGTGAGCGCCAGCGTCTCGTCCTCGTTCATCCCCTGAAAGTAGATTGCCATCATCATCGCGGACATCTGGTAATCAGGAATCTCGCCTTTTGTGTATCCCTCCACCATAAAATGGATTTCCTCGTCACTCAGAGTGCCGCCGTTTCGTTTTTTCATGATCAAGTCATACATTCTCATTGAAATTCCCACCTTTCTATTTATTCTTCTTATTCTTCAAAGCTTCCCCTTCGAATTCATTGAAGCTGCCTTAATACACTGTCTCCTCGTTATTTTCTTACATTTATTATCGCACCTAAATTCCGAAATATGTAGGCACATCTTTATAATTTTCAAATTCAAACCAGATCCTGCTCGTTTCTGACTACATACTTCATATCAATCATGCCCCCAATCTCCTACATTTTTGCCTGCATCTTATCTGTCTTATGTGTATTTTCTTTTTCATTATTCCCTGTATCATTGCATAACCATCTGCAATCCCTTTGGAATTCCAGCTCCCCATTCAAATAACTCGCTGCGCAGGAAAATCTTTCCCATCCACGACCATTACAATGCTGTGCCCCAGACCTTTTCATTCCATCTGCATTTATACTCACGGCAAATGAAATTTGCCGTGAGTATTGCGCCAGCCGCAGCCGCGAAGCGGCATGTTTCCTTATGTGGCTGTGCGCATGACTTTATACTGAGCGGTCAGTCCTTTTGACCGCCAGTATACCATATAATACAGCATGTAGTCTTGTACTGCCAACGTGGTCTCCCGCACCGACAAACGCATGGAAAAGCACACTGCCATGCCCTTTCTTATTTTTCAAGACAATTTGGCCAGTCAACATAGTCTGCAAAATCAAATATTTGTTCATGTGTGTTTCCGTCTAAGAAAAATATCACTTGGTCTTTCCAAAATACCACTTCAAATCCATCATCAGCGCAGTCACTGGCAAAAATCAAAGAATAAACCATCATGTCGTCTTTTTGATATTTACAGTTCAATTGGAGATGTCTGATACATCCTGCTTCCAGATCTGCGATCACGTGGGATGAACGGATATTGTGAAACTGTTCAATCGTCGTCACAAGTTCATCTGTTTCGTCATCTCTCACTCCCACCTGTACCAGCCATGGCAACAGTGCTCCTAACATGACCTGATAAATATGGTCAAAATTTTCCCGAATATACAGGATCGTATTTTTTACCCTTTGCTTATCATCTGAACTTATTTTTGTAACAGAGATACATTGAACCACACTTCCCTCCCAAATACTTAATTTTGCAACAATATCTTTATCAAACCACTTCCCCTTTGCATCTAAAATGATCACGTCACATCCATAATAGCTTTTGCCTTCCCACTCCCAGTCACTATCGATCTCCTGCTCCCGCACACAACGCTCTTCCAAAAGAACATCCAGATCCTGCTCGTTTTTGATCACATATTTCATACCTTGTTTCCTCCATTCTTAATTTCCCTAATTGTATGCGATTTATCCTTTCACAGAAAGTCATCCCTTTACTTCATCAATTTTCATCCGCAATTTCCTATTAGATACAGTAATAAGATTTTGTATCACTTTCTGTATAATTTTGCTATTGAATATTTTTACTAATAAATCCTCAAATTCTTCTTTTGATTCAATAGTGTAAATATAACCTAGCCCCTCCGCTTTATTTAATTCATCTGCTATCCCTTGTTCAACCACCACTTCAACAGGATACCCATCTACTGAATAGCCAACAAAAAGAATTCTATATTTATAATTTTCAACTTTGGAAGCTGACAAATACAATTCATATTTAAAGTTAGCCTCTCCTATCGCACCAAGCTGATTTTGAATGTCTGTTCTTGTTGCAGCAGCTAAACTTTCAGATAAAGACCTCATTGTAGACATCATATCATATGATTCTATTTGTCCTTCATATTCACAAACATTACCTATTACAAAACCTTTTGTTATCTCATTTAATTCATCACATATATCTCTCATCACCATATCTGGAGTAATAACATTCAATTCGCTGAAATCATAATCTGATTTTAAACCATATTTCATCTCTCTTCCTCCCTGATCTCAAACATGATCGGCAAATGATCACTAATACCTTTTGACGGATGACCATTGCTATCAATTAGTTTCTTTTTTTCTGTTTTATAAAGTATCCTTAATTCTCCATCGACAAAATATTCTCTTAAACAAGGACGAATCATTACTTGATCATATATATTCCAAAAAGAATTTATCACATCATTCCCAGCATAATAGTACGTTCCTGGCGGAAAAGAAAAATCTCCTAGCAAATTCCACATAGGATTATAAAACATTTTGAACTTTTCTTCCATCACTATCCGATACAATCTTTTTGTGTCATTATAAATAGGAATAGCATGAAATCGATCTGCCCCTAAACAACCACTCTCATATGGATTTTCATTAATATCACCTACCAAAATTGCTTTCTCAGTTCGCAGACAATTTTCATATTTTTGAATTTCCTCAACGATACGCCCAATAGCAATACTTCTTTTATACGGATTTGCAAATAATTTACTTGGCAAATGCAGACATACCAAAATATATTTATTATCAATAATCTGCATGGAACAGTATTTATTTTGAAACCCTGGTTCTATTTCATATCGTCTAGTAAGGATCACTATTCTTTCACAGCCTACAGTAATGCCTTCCTCAAGTTCTATTCCATATTCTGACAATCCCAATTGCAACCTATTAATATTATCAACATATTCTGCCAAAATTAAGATATCTATATTATTTTCATACACAATATCAACTATAAATGAATTAATACTCATATTTTTATTTGTATTCCAAAAACAAACTCTCAATCTTCTTTATCTCCATTTAAAATCTTAGTTCTGAAAACTTATCTTCATTCAAATCACTAATACAGATGCACCTACTTTTAGCTTTTCACCGTAAAAATCGGTTCCATCCGAGCAACTGGCGCTGCCATATCATGTGTTGTATGCACCGCAATGACTTCGTCGATATCCTTATAGGCATATGGTGCCTCTGCCCGGATTGTCTCCTCCCATTTTTTTAGAATGTCAGTTCTACCCTTTAGATCATTTCGTGCTGGGTCAATCGGTGTAATGACATGGAACTTTTCCATAAACTTGCGAAATGCTTCATCATTGCCCTTGATCGCATCGCCGCGGGATTTCTTCCGCCCAGCGCCATGGCTGGCACTCCAAAGGGAATCTGGATTTCCCAACCCGCGAAGCAGATAGCTGGAACTGCCCATAGAACCGGGAATCATCACCGGCTCGCCATAATAGGCAAACTCTGTGCCCTCCATATCCCCGCAGCCGCCGGCACAGCAGGCCCCTTTTCGATGAATATAGTAATCCTCGCCGTCCATCTGCTTTTTCCATATATAATTGTGCGGTGCATCATATAAAAGCTCCATATCACATGTGCCCAGCACATCGGTAAAGACCTCCTGAATCATAAACCCGAGAAACAGACGATTGGCAAACCCAAAATTCGCCGCATTTCCAGACGCTGACCAGAAACGCTTCCATGCATCTGGAGCAGCACCCGTCTCTGGTATCGGATAGATTTTATTCTCAGGGTGCACAAGTCCCGTCGGATAAATATCCTGACAAATCTGACGGTTCAACAAACCGCTGTGATGACCGATTGTCAGAGACCCTGTATGAAGCATCACTACGACAGCACCTTTTTTAATATTCCACGCATTGGCGGTCTGTCCATCATATATTTCTGCAACCCGCTGCACTTCCAGAAAATGATTTCCGCCGCCGATTGTTCCGATCTGGTCATCATATGCCAGCTGCTCATAACTGCCAATAAAATCCTCCAATCCTTCCGTATCATCCGTCTTCAAGCTCCCACGAAATACAGTGCGGCTCAGCCATTTTTCCTGAATCTCAGAATCATAATACCGCCACAAACCGCTCCCTTTACTGTCCTTATGTGTCTCCAGAAGCCCTTCAAGACCATAACGCAGCAATGCCTGCCGCTGTCTTCCTGTCATTGGAATCTGCCTGCCGCCCTCAAAAAAGATATGGCGGACCTTCTTTGACAATTCTGGAAGTTTTTCCTGAATTTTTTCCTCGGATAAGTTCGTCGTATAGAACCGCATGCCGCAATTAATGTCATTTCCCATCGCCTGTGGAACTGCAAATCCTTTTGTCATCATCACTGTTCCGATTGGAATACCCGCGCCTTTATGGAAATCCGGCGTCAGAATGATTTTCTCAATCCGCGGTTCCTCTGCCTGAAAATAGCCTGACACTGCCATCAGTCTTTCCAATGTTTCTTCCAGCGCTGTCATCTGATGCAATTCCGCCATTGCATTCTTATCCGGCGCGGCATTTCCCGGCAGATAGCATGATATGATATTCTTTCTGTCTTTCCATTCTATTTTATGTACCATAAATCTCCATTTCCCGATTTTTATATACTACTATAATCTAATACATCTCTCACGGTAAATTTCATTTACCGTGAGTATAAATTTATTTTTTCCAGATAGAATCATATCTAATCGCAAGGACATTCTAATTCCATATGAAATAAATCATAAAACTGCTGCGCCCACTCTTTTGTGCGATAAAACACGATACATTCCTGATATCCATCACTGGTGACATACAGATGGCTTCCTGTATTCTGCTCCTTGATCACTTTCTCCATAAAGGTCAAAATTCCTGTATCAAACCAATCATTATGAACCTTTGCTTCATATCGGTAAGCTGTCCCATTACACGTAAAACTTACTGGCTGAATACCCTCTCCAGCCTCAAAAACTTCCGTCGAAAAAACTTCCTCTATGTCCGTGATCACCAGTTCACCATGGGAAAGACAGGCAATACTTTTCAAAAATGTTGTATACATCTCGGAGACATCCATAACTTCCACATCAAATGTGTACAGTTCTGCAGGGCCTGATTCAGTGCGAAACAGATTCCCGACCATACTCAATGACATGCCGAGAATCTGTTCTGGCTCCATAGCCTCTACAATCTCTTCCGGCATATCAACACTCCACGCTGCAATCTCCTCTTTCTGTGCTGTAGCATCAAACCCCAGCTTCTTCAATTTATCCAGACTATCATAAATGAATGCTTTTGCGTCCATACTCTTACACTCCATTTCTATATTTTTTGCCCGATTTACAACCTGCTCAGCTGCAGATCGATATCTGCCTCCAGCTTGTTCATTTCGCTCTCCTTATGGGCAGCGATATAGATATAATCATCATCACCCTCCCGGAAGCAGACCACACCGCGTTCTGGATTGACGAACACAGCCATTTTACCCTCCACCAAAAAGTGAAAGAACTTGCATAGAAGCTCTCGGTTCTCTGGTGTATCTGCCATTTCACACTCCGCAGCCTGTGGCAGAAACTCCAACGCGTTCATAGCCAGCAGATTCAACAAGGTCTCCTCCAGATTTAGCCCCCAGCAATCCTGTCGTCCCTCGCCCCAGTCCAGCCAAGGCTCTCCGGTCTGGATATCCAGGTACATCGTCCATACGCCCTGATTCTCTATTGCCAGCAAAAGACTGCCCTTTTTTAATGCTTCCGCGATATCCTCCCCAAAATTGCTGTTTTTCGGATCCAAATCTTTGGGCATGAGAACCGTGTGCATAGAATCAGACATCAGTCTGCCGCCTTTGCCGAAACGCAGATAAAACTCCCGCAGGGCATCGGGAAATCTGATGCCCATACGCGCCTCCGCCTTCTCAATTTCGTCCAGTGGCAGAGCAAGCGGCTGATTACCCAGCAACGCCTGAGACATCTCCTCCAGCTTTTCCACGAAAGTCACCGGAACCGTGGACTGGATAAACGCAGCCGGATCGATGATCTTCTTTCCCTCCCGACGTTTCCATTCGATATTCCAGAACTCTGCAAGTTTCTCCACTTCCGCCAAAGTTTGACTGTAAACCAGCACCTTGCATTGCTCCCCATCGGAATACCGCACCAGCAAGCTTCGCTCTGGGTCACAGAGATATTCCAATCCGATGGGAAACACGCTCTTTAACGCGACACAGTCCAACCGTTTCGCCAAAGTCTCGTAACGGGACAACTTCCCCTCTTTCTTTACCGGCACCTGAACTCCCACACAATTTGGCATCTCCTGGCTAAGAATCTCCCCGATCAGACGTAACAGAGCAGTCCCCAAAGTCTGAAATTGGGACTGCGCACCCCAATAACACCACTTTCTCCAGGACTTTCGATCCAAATGACTATCGCAGAAAGCGCAGCAGTACAAACCATTGAAGAAGTCTTT
>JAIEEY010000451.1 GCA_029067205.1 Lachnospiraceae bacterium | reverse complement strand
ATGTTTATCAGGCAGCCCATCTTGTGGCACATTGTAATTTATCGCAAGTAAAATCAAGCAATCCCTTTTCAAATACTGTATAATGAATTCAGAACAGTTGAAGAGAGGTTGACAGAGAAGATGTATGATTGGCAGAAAAAGATGCAGCAAGTGATCAACAGGATTGATCGTTATATCAAACAGAATGATGATGAAGCATTGTCACTGAGCCATCTTTCAAGGGAATTGGGATACTCTGATTTTTATTTTTCACGAAAATTTAAAGAAATATCAGGCATGCAGTACAGGGATTATCTACGGTATCGAAGACTGGCATTTGCACTAAAAGAACTAAGAGATACCGAAAAGGGAATATTAAGTATTGCTTTGCAGTATGGGTTTTCTTCCAATGAAGCTTTTACACGTGCATTTAAGGAAGCCTATGATACTACGCCGAGCGAATATCGTCAAAACCCAAGACCTGTCGTACTTCGCACGATCCTAAAACCTTTCGACTGTTACTTATTAGGAATTGGAGGATGTGGCATGGAACAGTCTATAAAAGACATAAATATCTATTTTGTAACGATTCCAGCACATAAATTTCTGCATATCAGAAATTATGAGAGTATTGGATATTGGGATTTCTGGCAAAAGCAAAGTCTCATTCCTGGACAGGATTGCGAGACAATTTGCGGTTTACTAGACGGTATTGAGGGGAAACTGGATAATTTGGGTGGCAGTGATGCTAATAGTGGAAGCGGTCAGATTATGGCATATATCAATGAACCGACCGGCAGAATCTGCAGTTGGGGGATTCCGCTTACAGAATGTTACGGTGTTCGTCTTCCAGCTGACTATAGTGGTAAAGTGCCATCACAAATGCTGATGATGGATGTTCCTGAGGCGGAATATATCGTGTTTGAGCACGGACCGTTTGACTTTGAGAAGGAAAACAGTAATGTGGAAGAAAAGATTGAAATAGCTATGAAGACATATGACTATGCGTCTTCTGGTTATTGTCTTGATACCACTCCTGGCAGGGTATTTTACTTCTATCATGATCCAGAACGGTTCTGGAAATATGTCAGACCTGTGCAGAGGGCATAAAATGGTAATTATTATGTAGATAAAAAAGATACTGCGGATCATAAGTATTATTCTTCTATGCTTGATGTGATCAAAAGGATAATGAGTACGGCATTAAAGGATAATGAATTTTTGGAGTTTTCGGTGATTACCGGATGTTTTCGGATTGCGAAGGAGAGTATATTTATAGGTGTCAATAATTTTGCTTCATATTCTGTATTGGATGAAGGCTTTTCCGAATACTTTGACTTTTCCAAAGATAAAGTGGGAAAATGTTATCCATAGCTGACAAAAAGATAAGGCAGACAAATTTGAGACACTCTTAAATGGCGGAACGATAATTCAGTCGATTTCTGATGAACTTACCTATGATACACTCCACACATCGGAAGATAATCTCTGGAGCGTACTGCTTATGACTGGGTATCTCACAAAGGCTGACTCAGAGGAAACAGGAGAAATAGTTTCGCTTAAAATTCCAAATAAGGAGATTGTGTCCATATTTGAGGATACCGTAGTTGCGTATTTTAGAAATACAGCCGATCCCGCGGAGATTATTGACCTGATTAATGCGCTGTGGGAAAGTGATGAGGCAGGAGCAACGAAACTTATATCAGATCTTTTATGGTACACGATCAGCTATAATGACTATCATGAGACCTATTATCATGCGTTTCTAGCAGGAATCTTTGTAGGGCGTGGGTATAACGTTGAATCAAACAAAGAGAACGGTCTGGGTAGACCAGATCTATTGATCAAAGATAAAAGGAACCGCCGTGCGATCATCATAGAAGCCAAGAGATCCAAAAAGGAATCTGATGTGGACAAGGACTGTGACAAAGCAATCGAGCAAATTGTCAGAGAGAAATACGGAGAAGGTCTTTATGGATATAGGGAGATTCTTTGTTATGGGGTAGCTTTTTTCCAGAAGCAGGTCAAAGTAAAGAAAATGTACAACTAAAAAGTGCGTTAAATTCTTTTTATTTCCAATTGACATTTGTGTGGAAAATGCATATAATAACAATAAGGAAATACGAATTTCCTTCGTGCCGAGAGTATTTACTCTTCGATATGGATAAGGAGCTTCCATCATTGGTAGGTAGCCAATGTAAAAAAATCATTATGCAATCATACAGACGGACATCGTTTACTTTGTGAACGACAGGAAAGGGCTGGAACCTGTTTTGGGATAGCAGTAATTATCCTGCCTATGAAATAAGAGGCTAACTGGCGGACAGTGAAATAACTACCTGATATTGACACGATAAAGAGCTATCTTTTTAGATAGCTTTTTTCGATACAAAGAAGGTTTTGGATGAGATTACAAGAGAACAGGATATTGCCCTATGGTCAGCTGATCGGTAATTTGTATCGAGCCGCCCGGATCTATAAGCAGTATGTGAATAAGCAGGTTTTGATAGTATATGGAAAGTCTAAGAATGGAATGTTTTTTTCCTATGAGTTTTATGCTGGTGAAGAGAACTTTCAGCATCTTGCAGGGATAAAATCACCTTCAGGTGCTGAAGATTTTTGGAATAAATGTGTGGGTAAAGATGGTAGAAAACTGCAAAAGGAAGATATATGTCCTGTAGAAAATTTAAAGCTGACATCTTCAAAGATAGAGGTTTTGCCACAAGCGCTTGATTTGATGCATAGTAAAATTTATAAAATTGGTGAAAAAGATCTTGAAACCATGTACAATAAATTTTCCATGGGGATTGGGAACACACGGTCTGTTATGGGACTGGATGAGAGGGACAAAAATCTTCCGATACCTGTAACTGTTATGAATAGAAGTATAAACGATTTTTGCTCCGATTTGTATAATATATATTTTGTTATGATAAAAGACATAGGTGAAGAAAAATATTCAGATATGTTGTATGAAGCAACAAAAAACATACTATCTAAAATGGAACTGCCAAGTACTATTTCAATAAAAGTTTTACCATATGCGGATGAAAAGCTCACGGACTCATCAGTGGGATGACTCCTTATATTCTGTGATTGTTTTACGGGATTGACAAAGAAATACTTCCGTAGTAAAATTATAAATATTCGATACGCGAAGTATTTTGTAAAATAATAATGTAAACGAATGTATGGTTGGAATTATGAAGCTGGAAGAGTATGGTTTAACAGAAGAATTATCCCAGATGGTAATTGACTACATAGAAGAAGTGCGGGAACTGATGTCCTCTGATCTGTGGGAGAATATCTTTCTGAATTGTTCTAAGAATGAAGTTTTTATATTTTGGCTGCTCTATCAAAAGCATGAGGTGAATATGACCGAGATTGCGGATTATATTCATGTGCCACTGAATACGGCAACAGGAATTATCAGCCGCATGGAGAAAAACGAATTGATTGTGCGAACCCATTCCAAGGAGGATAAGAGAGTCGTAAACATTGGATTCAGTGAAAAAGGAATGGAGCAGTTTGAGGCGTTAATCAAGGAACTCGTTTCTTATGGCTTGAAGGTCATGAGCTCTTTTACAAAAGACGAGATGAAACTCTTTCATAAAATGACTTCAAAGATTATGGAAATCTTAAGAAAGGAGAACCAGAAAGAAAAGGTTCCGAAAAAAGTTCGAAAAATTACAATTGAGTAAAATATTAGGCAGTCGTAGTGCTGCTTAAAAAAGAATAAATATTTCGAATAAAGAACTATTCGAAACAAGAATAATTATATTGCTTGGTATGTCGAATTGTTACAAAAATTAATAATTTAGGATTGGAGGATATCATGAAAAGAATTTATATTTTTACAGGAAAAGGCGGTGTGGGAAAGAGCAGTGCAGCGGCGGCACATGCCGTCAAAAGTGCAGAAGAAGAGAAGAAAACTCTGCTTGTAAGTACGGATATGGCTCATAATCTGGGGGACATCTTTGAGCAACAGCTGGGAAAGGAGGTAGAAAAGATATTGCCCAATCTTTATGCTTATGAGATCGATCCAGAGTATGTGATGGAGAATGACTTTTCTGCTGTTATGAGGTATCTTGCCAGCCTTTTCCCGGAGACAGAGGAAGGAAGTATGCAGAATATGGGAATGATACCAGGAATGGAAGAACTGTTTTCCTTGCTCAAGATCGCAGACATTTATCACAAAGAGGATTATGAGAGAATCATTGTGGATTGTGCTCCCACTGGTGAAACATTGTCCCTGCTAAAGTTTCCAGAGCTGCTTTCGTGGTATATGGAAAAATTTTTCCCGATTGGAAAAGTGGCAGTGAGGATGCTGGCGCCTGTTTCCAAAGCAGCGTTTCAAGTCGAGATGCCAAACAAAAATGCTATGAATGAAATCGAAAAAATGTTCTTGAAATTAGTGGAACTACAGGAGCTTCTGAAAGACAGGGCGATAACCAGTGTCAGAATTGTGACAACGCCGGAAAAAATGGTCGTGGAGGAAACGAAGCGCAATTATATGTACTTGAATCTCTACAATTTTAATGTTGATGGAATTTATATCAACAGGATTCTGCCAAAAGATTTGGACAATGATTTTTTCATTTCATGGATAGACATTCAAAAGGAATATATCGCTTGTATCAAAGAGAGCTTTGCAGCCCTTCCGATTTATGAAATTCCGTGGTATGATGAGGAGCTCAAGGGAGAAAAAGCGATTCGGAGAATTGTGGCAGATGTATTAGCTGGTGAGGATGTATTTGCGGTGAAGAATATTACGGAGCGGGAATGTTTTGAACAGACAGAGGAGGGATATCAGTTAACGGTTTTTCTGCCCTGTGCAGAAAAGAAAGATATCGACTTGTACCAAGCTGCGACAGATCTTGTGATCAGGACAGGAAATTTTAAGCGCTGCATTCCGCTTCCCAACATACTTCGCAGTTATACAGTTACAGGTGCAAAATTTGAAGGTGGAATATTGTGTATTTCGTTTGAGAAAGGAAGCGATGAAAATGAATAAAGAAATGATCAATCGATTGAAAATGGCAGGGAAATATCAGAAAAAAGCCATATATGCCCTGTTTCCGGAAAAAGTAAGCAAACATCTGGACGTAATAGAAAAAGAATTGAAAATGATGGCTGTAGAGATCGCTGCAGATGTGGTGAAGGAATGCAGGAAATGCGATAGCTGCGATGGCGCGCAGGAGCATGAAAAAGAGTCAGAAGTGAAGAAAGTTGATATTGTATAAAACAGGGGGCAGACGATGAGGATTATTATCTATACAGGAAAAGGCGGCGTGGGAAAGACCAGTATGGCGGCAGCGACCGCATCAAAAATAGCGAAGGACGGGAAAAAGGTGCTCGTGATGAGCACAGATCAGGCGCACAGCTTAGGGGATTCCTTTGACCGAAAGGTTGGGAAGGAGCCCGTGGAGATTACTAAGAATCTGTATGCAGTGGAAATTGATACAGTGTATGAAAGCGAGAAGAGCTGGGGAAATTTAAAGGATTATATCAAGCAGCTGCTCACTGCAAGAGGCGGGGGAGGGATTGAAGCAGAGGAATTATTAGTATTCCCAGGACTGGAGGAACTCTTTTCCATGTTTATGATTTTAGATGTATATGAAAGCGGTGTCTATGATACGATTATTGTGGATTGTGCGCCCACGGGGGAGACATTGTCCCTTTTAAAATATCCAGAACGCCTGTCGGGTTTCGTGAAAAGGATTCTTCCAATCGAGCGGACAGCGAGCAGGACAGTCGGAAAAGTGATCGAAAAGACCATGAAAGTTCCCATGCCAAAAGACAGTGTGTTTGATGACATTGAGTTCCTGATGGAGCGAATGAAGAGTTTGCAGGTGCTTTTGCTAAATAAGGATATTGTGAGCCTGCGAGTAGTCACGACGCCGGAGAAAATTGTGATCAGCGAGGCGAAGCGCAATTTTACCTGTCTGTATCTGTATCATTATAATGTAGATGCGGTGATCGTAAATCATATTTATCCCCAAAAGGCAATGGAGGGATATTTTAACAAATGGGTACAAATGCAGGAGGAGGCTTTACAGGAAATAGAGGAAAGTTTCAGTGAAGTGCCTCGCTTTTATGTGGAGCTGCAGCAGCGGGAACTTCGTACCTTGGAGATGTTGGAAAATGTAGGAGAGCAGATTTTTAAAGAGTGTGATCCCAATGATGTGTTATTTCAACAGAAAATCTACGAAGTTAGCATAGAAGAAAAACGTCTCCGAATCTATCTGCCATTTGCAGACAAGCAGGAACTTCGGCTGGAGCAGGACAAGAGTGAACTGTTGGTTGGTGTACGAAATGAAAACCGCAGATTTCCGATACCGCCGGAGTTTGCAGGAATGAAAGCTGCAGGGGCAAAATTCGAGGAAGGGTATTTGAATATCAGGTTTGAATCTGCCTGACACATCTTGACTTGTCTATTTCTCCGGCTGCACAAGTCAAAAAACGTAGCCCACTACGCCTACGTTTTTTGACTTGTACTATCGAAGAAATATCCTGCGCACAGAACGATTCTTTTGCTGTGGTATGGCCTCTTACCATGAGATGTATCAGAATGCATCATGAACATCGCCATACTTGGTCATGTTTCCGATGGTATTCTGAAATTTCGTCTCACGGCTTACAGTGACCTGACTTGCCAGATCCATATATTTGATAAAGATTTCTTCTACGGTCATGCCTTTTTCTTTTGCGATATCCTCCATGATGGGTTTAAGCTTCTCCAACTGGAAGGAAACACGTGTTTTCTGTGGGTCAAAATCCTTCAACACTCTATCCGCATATTCGTTGATGCGCTCCAATAATTCCTTGTCTTCAGGTGTCATATCTATCATCCTTTCACAAATATTGAGGGACAGGAGAATAAACGCCATGTCCTCTAAGTAATAACTATATCACTATAAGAAGTAGTTGTCAAAATAGAAAAAAGCTGGTCTTGTTGTTGACTATCATATACAAATTGTAGATAATACTGTCTATACCAATAAGTGCAAGTCGACTATTGAGGAATCGGATGAAAAAGTATAGAAAAATAACAACCAACTCTGGAAAAATCCCTCTAATATAGTATAAAGAAGAGTGCTTTTGACATTCTGTTAACAAAGGAGGACACCACTTTGGAAGACAATGAGATTATCGAACTATACTGGAAGCGTTCACAGCGGGCAATTGTGGAGACAGATGGAAAATATGGCGGACGACTCCAAACGCTGTCCATGAATATCCTGCATGACAGGCAGGACGCGGAGGAGTGCGTGAATGATACATATCATGCTACGTGGAATACGCTGCCTCCAGAGAGACCAAATTACTTTTTTGCGTACCTTGCAAAACTTGCACGCAATTTTTCTTTTGGAAAATACGATTATTACCACGCACAGAAACGGTGTGTGACGGTCGTGGAACTGAGCGACGAGATCGAGAACTGCATTCCATCACCTGATGATTTGGATCAGAAGCTGGACAGCAAGGAGATAGGGCGTATTATCAGTGAATTTCTATATAAACAGCCGACAGAGATGCGGACAGTGTTTGTGCGTCGCTATTGGTATATGGATTCCATAAAGGATATCGCAGGTATGTTTCAGATCAGTGAGAGCAAGGTGAAGTCAATTCTTTTCCGCATGAGAAACAAATTGCGTGAACACTTGGAGAAGGAGGATATTCATTTATGAGGGGAAAAGACTTATTGGAATGTATGGAACATATAGACGATGCGCTTGTCGAAGAGGCTCTGGAACCAGCAGCTTTTCCGCACAGAACCAACAAAATTACAAAATGGGGTATGGTGGCAGCATGTGTTATTGTGATCAGCATCTCCGCAACGGCATTCTGGTCACATCGAAACATCAAAGAAGATCCTAACGCATCTCCGATGGCAATGGATGCGGCTGGCAGCGATAACAGTGCAGACAGCTTGTCTGAAGACAGTCTGACTGCGGGGGCAGTGACAGAAAATACGCAGGCAGATATCGATGATATGGGGGGCAGTGGCAATGATATTTCTGCGCCATCTGATGTTTGTGCCTTGCCAACCGTAGAGGAATATTCTGGAGCGGGCAGCGGTTCTGACAGCGGCGATGGTGCAGTCAGGCAGGATTCAGCAGCGGACGCGGCATCAGGCACTGGAAATACAGCTGTCATAGACCGGGAGGAGAAGTTGGAGAAAGAGACTGCAAAGCTTGCGTATACGATCATCAATGACTACTATGGTGAGAAAGATGGCTCTGTCTACGATTATCCGGTTCCCGAAAAGGGAAAATTCTTCTGTTACCATTATCTGCAGGAGACAATAGAATATTATGATAAACGGGAAAATACAACGGAAAGTACAGAAACTTTAGTGTATGCCTATGATGTTGTGATTGATATTTATGGTGATATCGAAAAAGAGGGC
Organism: Lachnospiraceae bacterium; assembly: GCA_029067205.1. Taxonomy (GTDB): domain Bacteria; phylum Bacillota; class Clostridia; order Lachnospirales; family Lachnospiraceae; genus COE1. Next base: position 4,800 of record JAIEEY010000451.1, on the reverse strand, counting down.
AGCAGAGGTATTGATCATTTAAGTGCTGGCAGCGAGAAAATCGAGCAGGAGTATATGCGCCTGACAGAACTTGGATATACGGTGAGACTTTCCGAGGATTTCCAGCTCTCAGGAATTTTTACCAAAGAGGAACTTGACACATTTCAGGCATCGCCGGAGTATGGCTATACATTTCGGTTTGCAGATGAATATTAGGGAGTGGGGATTGTATTATGTTTAAAAAATGTATTAAAATATCATCAATAATCATAACAGCAGCCTGTCTTTTCAGTGCTTGTGCCAGCAAAAGGAATGAAGAACCTGAAAGGCAGACCACAGGGCAAAGTCAGGAAGCTGAATCAGAGGAGGCTAAGAAACATATGACAACAAACGTGGAGAATTTGACAGAGACCACAACACAAGGTATATGCATTGATTATGCCATAAACTCTTATGAAGATGTACAGAACTTTGGATATGAGCTGTTTGCACAGAATATCCGGGACAAAAATCCTGTTCTCTCGCCAGTGTCAGCATATCTGGCACTTTCCATGGCGGGCTGTGGGGCTGGCGGTGCAACATGGGATGAATTTCACAATGTACTCGGGGATATGGATGTACTTTCAGATGACATGATGAACAACCTTCCGCAGAATGGGGAACTGCTAAAGCTTTCGATTGCAAATTCCGCGTGGATCGATGATGAATTTATTGTAGAAGACGAGTGGCTTGGAACGATCAAGTCCCTGATGGACGCAGAGGCATTTCAGACAAACCTGTCCACAGAGGAGGCAATGAACAGTATGAATGGATGGATTGCCGAACGAACAAATGGCATGATTGATAAAATGATTGATGTGCCCCTGGATGCCTTTACAAAACTCGTGCTTTTTGACACAGTATATTTTAAAGGAAAATGGGAGACACCTTTTGAATCGCAGAATACACATCAGGAAGATTTTTGTATTGATAAGGCACAGAACAGGACAGAACAGGTTGACATGATGAATCTGTATTTGGCATATATGGATTGTATCGCAAATGATCTTGCAGAGGGGGTAATCCTGCCCTACCAAAATAATGACACGAACATGGCATTTATTGCGTTGAAACCGACAGACAATGGGGACATCAGAGATGTATACAGTCAATTGACAGCGGAAACCATAAAAACAATGCTGCTTAACAGACAGAATGAAGTGATTCAATTGAAGCTTCCAAAGTTTGAGGTCACGTTTGACAGGGAGCTAAATAAAAGTTTATCCAATATGGGACTGACAGAGTGCTTTGATTACGAAAAATCTGATTTTAGCCGGATGGGAAGACCAAATAGCGGCAACAATTTATATATCAGTCTGGTGAGGCAGAAAGCGAAAATCATCGTGGACGAGGAGGGAACGGAAGCTGCTGCTGTGACAGAGATTTTGGCAAGAGATGGCGGCGGGATGCTGTCTGAGCCAAAGCAGTTATACTTTAATGAACCATTTCTTTATATGATTATGGATATGGACAGGGAACTTCCGTTGTTTATTGGTATTCTGGATAATCCTAAGGGGGAATAATGATGAGAAGAAAAAGTATTTTAATTGCATCTACAGTAATGACATCTGTGTGTCTTCTGGGGGCATGTGGAAAAATAAAAAGTGAAAGTCAGGTCTGGCAGGAAGAATTATCTGTCAGTGATAAAAAGGAGGAGAATCAAATGGAAACTGCAGTGACGGATTTAACGGGGCAGACAGCGCAGGGGGTTACAATTGACTACAGCACAGATTCCTATGAAAGCGTGCAGAAGTTTGGGTATGACCTGCTCGCGCAGAGTATTCAGGACGAAAATCCGATGCTCTCGCCGGTATCAGCGTATCTGGCGCTTTCCATGGCAGGCTGCGGGGCAGATGGAACCACCAAAGAAGAATTTTACAATGTGCTTGGAAATGATATGATGGCTTTGTCCGATGACATGATGAATATACTTCCAGCAAAGGGAGATTTATTGAATTTATCAATTGCGGATTCTGCGTGGATTGACGAAGCGTTTATCGTGGACGACACATGGCTTGGCACAGTCCGTTCCCGGATGGATGCCGAGGCATTTCAGACAGACCTCTCCACAGAGAATACGATGAATGAGATCAATCACTGGATCGAGGATAAGACAAATGGACTGATTGATAAAATGTTGGGCGAACCGTTGGACGAACAAGCGCGCCTTGCACTGTTCAATACAGTTTACTTTAAAGGAAAGTGGGAGATTCCTTTCGAGGCGAACGATACATGCAAGGAAGATTTTTATCTGTACAAGGGACAGGATGCGGCAGAACAGGTTGATATGATGAATCTATATGAAACAAATTTGGATTATATAGCAAATGATTTTGCAGAGGGTGTCATTCTGCCATATCAGAAGAACGATGACAGCAGTTGTGAAAATCTGGCGTTTGTCGCTTTGAAACCAATAGGAAATGAGAATATCCGAGAGGTTTATGACAAATTGACCGATGAAGTCATAATGGATATTTTAGTCAATAAGCAGACTGAACTAGTCAACTTGAAGCTTCCAAAATTTGAGATAACATTTGATAAGGAATTAAATGAATGCTTGTCAAATATGGGATTGGTAGAATGTTTTGACGTGGAAAGAGCCAACTTTGACCGGATGGGTAAAACGCAGAGCGGTGACAATCTTTATATTAGCCTAGTACATCAGAAAGCAAAAATCATTGTGGATGAGGAAGGCACTGAGGCTGCTGCCGTTACGGAGGTGATCATGGCATGTGGTGCTGCAATAGTGGAGCCACAGAACCCAAAGGAAGTTTATTTTAATGAACCCTTTGTATATATGATCATGGATCTGGACAAAGAGCTGCCACTGTTTATTGGCATTTTGGATAATCCGGTTTCATAACTGTCCCTAAATTTTATATTTTATATATTCTATTCCGCCTGATTTTCTGATAAAATAGATGCAATAGTTATTTGCGAGGAGGAATGAGTGTATGGCAGTAATCAGACCATTTCAGGCGTACAGACCGAAGAAAGGATTGGAGGAGAAGATTGCGGCTCTTCCGTATGATGTCTATAACAGGGAAGAGGCGTGTGAGGCAGTAAAGGGCAATTCGCTCTCGTTTCTGAATATCGACAGGGCGGAGACGCAGTTTGACAGCAGCGTTGATACATATGCGGATGAAGTTTATCAGAAGGCGCATGACCTGCTGTGGGACAGGATTCAAAAGGGTGAGTTTGTTCAGGAAGACAAGCCTGTTTACTATATCTATGAGCTCACGATGGACGGACGTGTACAGACGGGGATCGTGGCATGTGCAAGTGTTGATGATTACCAAAACCAGGTGATCAGGAAACATGAAAACACACGTGCGGACAAGGAACTTGACCGCATTCGCCACGTGGAGACCTGCGAAGCGCAGACAGGCCCGATCTTTCTGGCATATCGGGCAAATGATACCCTCAGGGAGATCATTGCGGGGACAAAAAAGGAGCCTGCCCTCTATGATTTTACATCGGAAGATGGAATCACGCATAGGGTCTGGTGTATCAGTGCAGATGCTGATATCGCTGCGATTCAGAACACTTTTGAAGGTATTTCGCATATTTATATTGCTGACGGACATCACCGCTGTGCATCGGCTGTCAAGGTAGGATTGAAAAAACGCGAAGGGAATCCAGACTATACAGGTGAGGAGGAATTCAATTATTTTCTGTCCGTTTTATTTGCTGATGAAGAGCTTATGATCATGGATTACAACAGGGTTGTGAAAGACCTGAACGGACTTACGCCGACACAGTTTCTGGAGGATATCAGCAAGGTTTATCATCTTGTTTCAAAGGATACTGTATGTCAAAAGCCTATGCACAAGGGGCAGGTGTCCCTTCTGGTTGAGGATACATGGTATCTGCTGGAAGTAAAAGACGAATATAAGAGTTCCGATCCTGTAGATGGTCTTGACGTAGCAGTGCTTCAGAATCATATTCTGGCTCCAATCCTCGGCATTGAAGATCCAAAGACGGATAAACGCATTGATTTTGTGGGCGGCATTCGGGGAATTGAAGAGCTGGAGCGGAGAGTAAAGACGGATTCCAAGGCTGCATTTGCCATGTATCCAACTTCCATACACGAGCTTTTCCGCGTTGCCGATGCGGATCTGCTGATGCCGCCGAAATCCACCTGGTTTGAGCCAAAGCTCAGGAGCGGGCTGTTCATTCATGTGATCAATCATTAAACCAGTACAGTGTTAATTCTGCTGAAAACACGCTCTGGTACATGTCCTGAACCGATGGTACATATAATATACGAATGGATGTGTAAGAAATGCTGTTAAACGAGATGGAATTAGATATTGACCAGATTACTAAGAATCTGAATGCTTTTGAACAATTTCTTGATACACTGCCAGAGAAGGCGCTTGGTCTCGGTGTAAGGGGATTGGTTGCGGCGATCTTATTTTTTGTGGGCTCCAAGCTCATAAAGTTCATACGCGGCATCACAAAAAAGTCGCTTCAGCGTGCCAATGTGGAAACAGGTATTATACAGTTCCTTGACGGTTTGATCAAGGCATGTCTGTATGGTTTGCTGGTACTTGTCATCGCCGGAAACTTTGGCTTTGATGCCACGAGTGTTGTGGCACTTGTGGGTTCTGCCGGCGTGACAGTCGGGCTCGCATTGCAGGGGAGCCTCAGCAATCTTGCCGGCGGTATGTTGATCCTGCTGCTGAAACCTTTCCGGGTTGGCGATTTTATTATGGAGTCCGGTCATGGGACAGCGGGCACCGGCAAGTAAATTGGCATCTTTTATCCAAAGCTTACCAC
>JAIEEY010000450.1 GCA_029067205.1 Lachnospiraceae bacterium | reverse complement strand
ACAGTATTGAGCTGGAAGAGATCAGGGAGAAGATAGAGCCTTATATCAGGGAACAGATGCCAGGGCTTCCTGTGGAAATGTGTTTCTTCATGCTGACCAATATCGTGTATGAGAAGACAGAACTTTTATGTTTTGGTGAAAGGGCAAGGGAACTGGTGAGAACGGCGTTTAATCTGCCGAAAGCGCAGAAAAAGTTTGAACTGAAAAATTTGGTATCCAGAAAGAAACAATTGATTCCGGCATTTGTATCTGTCTTGCAGCAGTGGGAAAAATAACATAGAAAAGTTACATAAAATACCACAGAAGATAAATTCTGTGGTATTTTCAATTTATGGCTTTGTTCACCTTTTCATTAGCTTTAATATGTGTTATACTGATAACTACAAGTGGACGATATCAAATTTTCGGGATTATTTTTGCGATAAGGAGAGCGGACAGGTATGGATGAAAATATGAAATTGATCATGGCGGAGTTTGCCAAGATCAACACGAAGCTGGATAATATTGATACAAGAGTGGCAGGGCTGGAGACAAGAATGACAAGCCTTGAGACAGCTGTGGAGAGACTTGATGCAAGAGTGACAAGCCTTGAGACAGCTGTGGAGAGACTTGATGCAAGAGTGACAAGCCTTGAGAAGACAACGGCGAAACTCGAGACAAGAATGACAAGTCTGGAGGAGACAACGGCGAAACTCGAGACAAGAATGACAAGTCTGGAGGAGACAACGGCGAAACTCGAGACAAGAATGACAAGCATGGAATCAAGAATGACAGATGTTGAGACGATTATTAAGGAAGCAGAGCTTGACAAGGTTAATACCAGGCTGGGAATGATTGACTTAAAGCTTGACAAGCTTCAAGACAATTATGAGAGATTAGAGGCAGATATGAGTACGATTTCCAGTGATGTCAAGAATGGTTTTTACAAGGTTAAACACCAGATTAGAAAGCTGGAAGATCAGGGCGCAACAATTATCAAAGTATTGGAATATAGGGAACTGATACCACTCGGTGAATAAGAAATTATCTGGAAAGAGACAACAATGCATACTGCGGGGCGGAAAAACCGCCCTATACTTTTGGAAGAAGGATAAAGAGGAGAGAGGAAGTTACAATTATGGCGAGATTACCGGTCAGTGTGTGCCTGATCGCAAAAAATGAGGAGCGGTACATAGAACAGTGTCTCAGGAAACTATTGCGATATGACATGGAAATCGTGGTAGTTGACACAGGCTCTACAGACAGGACAAAAGAGATTGCAGAGAAATATACAGATAAACTGTTTGACTTTGTGTGGTGCGATAATTTCAGTGCAGCAAGAAATTTTGCAGTGTCCAAGGCATCGAACAACTGGGTTCTGATCCTGGACTGTGATGAGTATGTGCAGGAGATCGATGTGGCAAAGCTGCGCACTTGTATGCAGAAATATCCGAAAAATGTCGGCGTCGTGGAGATCAGGAATGTCTGCACAACAGTGGAAGGCGGTGCTTCAAAGGAAAGTATCCAGCTTGACGAAGTGCCCCGGTTTTACAATAGAAATTATTATGAATACCGTTTTCGGATACATGAGCAGATCACGCCGAAAAAGTCAGACAATTACGACGAGATGATACTTGAGACCTTTCATCTGCCAATCGTAATCAAGCATTACGGCTATGACATTCCAAAGCAGGAAATGATTCGCAAACAGGAAAGAAATCTAAATCTTTTATTGAAATCCATAGGGGAAGCCGAGGGGATGGACGACTATGTCTATTTCCAGATTGGGCAGTCCTATAATGTTTTGGAAAATTATGAGAAAGCGATTGAAGCGTATGACATGAGTCTGGAAATCAATCGCAATCCAGAGAAAAAATTTCTGAGCATCTGTTTGGAATCTTATGCAGACTGTCTGATCAAGGTTGAGGATCCGGGCAATGCCTACAGACTGCTTGATATGAACAGGGAGTATCTAAAGACAACAAAACTGCGATATCTTTTTGGCAAGGCAGCACATATGTGCAGGGACTATGAGACTGCGATCGGATTTCTGACAGGGATTACAGATGCTGCGGACTTCGAACAGCTCAGTGAGAATGTTTTTGATACATATGCGAGGATTTTTGCGATTTATAGTGAGACTGGACAGGCTGACAGATTCAAAGTATATCAGAGCAAGCTGGCAGAGTTTGGAAGACTGCATGGAAAGCAGATCACCTTTGCGGGAAAGGAGGCGTAGATTTCAGATGATAGAAGTCACAAAGATCAATGGGACAAAGCTTTTGGTCAACACGAATTTGATCGAGACGGTTGAGGAAACACCAGATACAGTTATTACGTTAACTGATGGCAAAAAAGTTATTGTCAAAGAAAGTAGACATGAGGTCAGAAATTTAGTAAAATTAACAAGACAGGAATATTTCAAGGGAATACTGAACATGGAAACTTCATAAAATCTGTGGGGGGATACCAAAGGATAACGATCTAATTGGTTTAGAACATGTAGCAAATTGAGAAAAATTGAGAAAATTTTCAGAAAATTGTTGCAATTTATGTAACCTTACAGTATTATATACATATGGAGAAAAAGGAATACAGAGATAATACTGTGCCTTTTTAACATATTGAAACTTAACGAAAAAGGGGTGTGTAAAAGTGGATATAGCGTCTTTAGTGGGAATGATTGTGTGCTTTGTTTTGGTTTTGTATGGTATGATTGACTCGGCGGGCGGCGTCAATGGATTCGGTTACTTTCTCAACCTGCCATCAGCACTGATTACTTTTGGAGGCTCAATCTTTGCGACGATGATGTCAGTTAGTATGTCAAACTTTGTCGGTGGTCTTAAAAGTATGGGGTTGATCTTTAAACAAGTTAATGTCAATGTCCCAGAGATGATCGCGAAAATTATCGAGCTTTCTAATGTTGCAAGAAAGGAAGGCCTTCTTTCTTTGGAGGAAGCAGCAGGAAATCTCGAGGATGAGTTTATGAAGAAAGGTATCATGCTGATCGTCGATGGTACGGATCCGGAGTTGGTAAGAGGAATCCTTGAGACAGAGATGAACAGTATTGATGGCAGACACAAATTGAGATCGGGATTTTGGGACAACTTGGGTGCCATGGGACCTGCGTGGGGTATGATCGGCACACTGGTTGGCCTGATTTGTATGTTAAATAACATGTCAGATCCGACATCGATTGGTCCGAAGATGGGTGTTGCGCTGATCACAACATTCTATGGTTCAATGCTTGCAAACTGGATCTGTACACCGACATCAAATAAACTGCAGGCAAACAATACTGTAGAGATGCAGGCAAAAGAAATTATGATAGAGGGACTGCTCTCTATACAGGCAGGTGAGAATCCGCGAGTGATCGAGGAGAAGCTAAAGTCATTCCTGTCGCCTAAGGAGAGACCTTCACAAGAAGAAGGCGACCGTGCTGGAGGTGAAGCTTAATGGCAAAAAAGAAAGAAGAGTTCAAGCTCCCACCTGGAACCCCGGCGCCTTGGATGAGCACCTTTTCGGATATGATGACACTGCTGATGTGTTTCTTTGTGCTGCTGTTCTCCATGTCAGAGGTTGACGCGGCAAAGTTTGAGGAAGTTGCTAAGTCTTTCCAGTCAACCATAAGCATTTTTAGAGCTGGTTCCAAGGCAATCGGTGATGGTATCTTAGTGAGCAATGGCGTGAGTCAGCTCAATATGCTTGATGAGTACATAAATACAAGTGGCAAGACAGCGGAGTCGGACACTGCGAACGAAGATCCGACAAAACAAGGCGGCGCAGCGGAAGATAAGCTGCAGGAGGCAGCGGAGCAGCTTGATATGACACAGGAAGAGATCGAATCGCTGCGGGCAGCGATTGCTGAGCTCGAGGAAGAGAAGCTGAAGCTCTCTGAGGAGCTTGCAGAGAAGATTGAGGAAGCACTTGCGGAGAGCATGATGACAGATCAGGTGGAAGTGGATTTCAATGCAGATTATGTGACTCTTACACTCAATGGCGCATTCCTATTCGATTCGGGAAGAGCGGATATCAAGTCGGATGCCGTACCAGTATTGAATAAGATTGGTGTGCTGCTCACAAAGTATGCGGATTCAGATATTGAGATTGAAGGTCATACGGACTCAGTGCCTTTGAATGGAGGCAGGTATGAGAACAACGATGTGCTCAGCAGCTATAGGGCACTTGCGGTTTTTGATTACTTGAAGGAAAATGCGGCGCTTGATCCGGGTGTTGTGAAGCATTCTGGCAGGGGAGAGTATATGCCGATCGCCGACAATACGACACCTGAGGGAAGGGCAAAAAACAGACGGGTTGAGATAAAAATATATAATGCTTTAAGTTCGCATTAATGAAAGGGGAAAATGAAATGAAACGAAATCTGTTGTCAATTATTATTCTGGCTTTGCTTGTTGTCAATATCGTGTTGTCAGCGATCATGATGGTGAGTGTGTCAAGCGCTTCAAGGAAAACAGCAGCGCTGGTAGCTGATATTTCGACGATTGTCGGAATCGAGGTCAACGGGCTGCCACAGTCAGAGTATACAAAGAATGTATCCATGGCTGACACGGCGGTGCACAATGTCGAAGGCGATCTGACCATTCCATTAAAGAAAGGCGAGGACGGCGCAGACCACTATGCTGTAGGCAGTGTATCCTTGTCTTTGGACACCAAGAATAAGGATTACAAGAATTATTCTGAGACAATGTCTGATATGGATGGAATCATCAAGGATATTGTGTTCGCAGTTATGGGCAACTATACAGTAGATGAGGCGAGAAGCAGCTCTGAAGTGATTAAGGCAGAAATCCTTACCAAGCTTCAGGAACGTTTTGATTCAACATTTATTTACAGTGTATCATATAACTTCTTATATAATTAGTGGAGTGACAATATAGGAATCAGCAAGGCTGAGGAATAAGGGGATTTTAGGAAGTAATTGATAGGATTATAAATATGTAGGGGGTGATTAACTACATGGGAGAGGTATTATCACAAAGCGAAATAGACAGTTTGCTTGCAGCCTTGAGCTCTGGTGAACTCGATGTGGAGGATATGCAGGAGAAGGACGAGCGGCAAGCCAAGAATTATGACTTTAGCCGGCCTGCAAAATTCTCAAAAGAGCATTTAAGAACTTTAAACATGATTTTTGATCATTATGGAAGACTGTTATCAACAAACCTCCCTGTATATCTTAGAAAAAATGTACAGGTAAGTGTTGCGAGTTCCGAAACCGTAACATTTGCAGAGTTTTCCAATGCTCTGTCTAATCCAGTATTGCTCACAGTTGTCAATTTCTCACCGATGCCGGGATCTATAATCATGGAGTTGACGAGTGGACTGGGATATGCGATCATAGACCGAATGCTTGGAGGCAGGGGAGAAGCACTCGACAAGGCAAGGGATTTTACGGAAATAGAGATGAGCATCATAGAACGGATCATGGTTATCTGCATGCAGCTCCTCAGAGAACCATGGAAAAATGTTGCGGAGGTGAATCCATATCTCGAAAGGATTGAGACGAATCCGCAGTTTGCTCAGATTATATCACCGAGTGATATGGTGGCGCTAGTAACCATGAATGTCAAGATTGGTGATGTGGAAGGTTTGATGAACGTGTGTCTTCCATTTTTCACGTTGGAAACTGTTATGGATCGCTTAAATACGAAGTTCTGGTATTCTAGTCTGCAGAAGATGGATGACGAAGATTATGAGCAGTTCATCGAATCGATGATACGAAGAGTGGATGTTCCTGTTAAGGCAGTTCTTGGAAAGAGTGTCATAACAGTGAATGATTTCGTAAATATACAGGTAGGTGATATCATACGGCTTGATTCTAAGGTTGATGATGAACTGGATGTATATGTGGGGGATATTAGGAAATTTAGTGCTGTGCCGGGCGCAAGCAAAGAGGCATACGCAGTAAGGGTAACATCAGTAGTGAGGGAGGAGGAATAAGACAATGGACGGCATGTTATCTCAAGATGAAATCAATGCATTGTTGAACGGTGTAGATCTGTCAGCAGATTCCGGGGCGGCAGACACGGCGACAGCTACGGTAGGTAATTCGGATGGAGATGATCTCACCGATATAGAAAAAGATGCGATAGGAGAGGTGGCCAATATCAGCATGGGCACCTCAGCGACAACACTTTTTTCACTTGTTAATAAAAAGGTAAATATCACAACACCTGTTGTAGAAATGTGTACATGGCAGGATGTGTTAGATGCCTATGAAAGACCTTGTGTATTTATTCAGATCAAATACACAGTCGGATTAAATGGCACCAATATTCTGGTATTAAAGGAACATGATGTAAAAGTTATTACCGATTTGATGATGGGTGGAGATGGTACCAACGTTGACGGAGAGCTCAGTGAGCTGCATTTGAGTGCAATCTCGGAGGCGATGAATCAGATGATGGGATCATCGTCAACATCACTTTCTTCTATGCTTGGCAAAACGATTGATATCAGTCCGCCAGAATCAAGCCTTGTAGATCTTCATTCCAAGGATCCGGGAGAACTTTCGCCGTTCCTTGAGGACAGATTTGTTAAGATTTCATTTAGAATGCAGATAGATGACTTGGTAGATTCCACATTGATGCAGTTGTATCCGCTTGAATTTGCGAAATCTGTTTATGAGACATTTATGGCACAGCAGATGGGTGCACCAGCACCCGCGCCAAGTCCGGCTCCTGCCCCCGCGGCACCAAGCCCGGCGCCGGCGCCGGCTCCTGCAATGGATATGGGAATGCAGCCGCAGATGGGAATGCCACAGGGAGGATATGGTATGCAGCCACAGATGGGAATGCCACAAGGCGGGTATGGAATGCCACAGATGGGAATGCCTATGGGATACGGAATGCCAAATGTAAATATACAGCCTGCGCAGTTCCAGAATTTTGCACCAGGACAGGGTGAGATGGTAAGTGCGGAGAGCATTGGCTTAATCAGGGATGTTCCGTTGGAGGTAACAGTAGAGTTGGGAAGAACCAGCAAATCTATTTCGGATATTCTGGAGTTTGCCCCGGGCACTATTATAGAGCTTGATAAGATTGCCGGTGAACCGATTGACGTACTTGTGAATGGCAAGTTTGTTGCAAAAGGCGAGGTTGTTGTCATCGAGGAGAGCTTTGGTGTAAGAATTATGGAAATAATAAAATAATAAAAAGCATATTATTTCAAATAATGTTTTTGATTTATAGAAAGGACAAGATTTATTATGGGGAAGAGAGTATTGATTGTAGACGATGCTGCATTCATGAGAATGATGATTAAAGATATCCTGACAAAGAATGGATATGAGATTGCTGCTGAAGCTGAAAATGGAAAGATTGCAGTTGATAAGTACAAGGAGGCATCACCTGACTTAACGCTCCTTGATATCACAATGCCCGAGATGGATGGTATTCAGGCACTTAAGGCAATCAAGGCAATTGATCCAGGAGCAAATGTAATCATGTGTTCTGCTATGGGACAGCAGGCGATGGTTATTGAGGCGATTCAGTCTGGAGCAAAGGACTTTATCGTAAAGCCTTTCCAGGCGGAGCGCGTTCTGGAGGCAGTTAAGAAGGTTGTAGGCTAGAAAGTATGCTTTTATCATCGACATCAAAAAGGTTTGACTCCATTGGACAGTTGTTGACCGTGACACTGATATTTATATTTGTCTTGGCTCTTACATATTTTGCCACAAAGCTCACTGCAGGTCTTCAGAAAGGGAGACTTGCAGGTTCTAATGTGGAGCTGCTGGAGACCTTCAAGATAGCACCAACCAAATATATACAGGTTGTGAGAATAGGTAAGAAATATTTTTCTTATGTGGTTTGTAAGGATACGGTCACTTTGCTTGGTGAAATGACAGAAGACGATATCACAGTACTGGGCAGAGAAGAGACAGAATCGGCAGTCAACATCAATTTTAAGGAAATATTTGACAAATTAAGAAAACAGCAGTAGATCCAATACGAAAAGAGATTTTGACCAACTGTCTGTTTATGCAGGTCAACATACAATTATGTGAGGCATAAGGATAATTTGATATGAAGAATAAGAGCAGTAAATACAAGATCGGGCAGGAGCTTCGGAAAATAGCATATATGCTTTGCATGGTGGTGATAATACTTTTGGCGGATGCTATTGTTGCAAATGCGACGACTGAGGATGATGGAGCCGCTGCGGAGCAGATCTTGGACAACCAGCGGGAGGAAAATGAAAACAGGACAAATATCAATGAGCCTGGTTCTGCCCAGACTGGTGAGGAACTTCAGGAATTGAATATCGCCAATAATCTTATCATTACGTATGACAGTGGAAATGGTGAGCTCAGTGGGACACTGAGAATATTGTTGATACTGACTGCAATTGCAGTATTGCCGATTCTTCTGGTAACGATTACATCGTTCACCAGAATACTGATTGTATTACATTTCACGAGACAGGCATTGAATACACAGTCAGCACCTCCTAATCAGGTATTGATTGCAATTTCTTTATTCCTTACATTTTTTATCATGCAGCCAGTGTTTGGAAAGATTTATACAGAAGCGGTTGTTCCTTATGATGCGGGAGAGATCAGTTTTGAGGAAGCGATTCAGGTTGCGGCAGATCCCATGAGACATTTTATGTTTGAACAGACACAGATGAAAGACATCGATGCCTTTATGCAGATATCAAACACAGCTTGGGACGGGGAGACTGAGGCTCAGGTGCCTACGACGGTTCTGATTCCGTCGTTTATTGTCAGTGAACTTCGCACGGCGTTTATTATTGGATTTATGATTTATGTGCCGTTTATTGTGATTGATATGGTAGTTGCATCTGTTTTGATGAGTATGGGTATGATGATGCTGCCGCCGACAACGATTTCCATGCCGTTTAAGATCTTGTTATTTGTATTGGCAGATGGGTGGAATCTGGTCATTATGTATCTGGTACAGACATTTTACTGATAAAGAGTGCTTTTATTTTAGGGAAAGGAGTATGGTGATAGGATGACAACAGAAATGGTAACAGATGTCATGAAAGAGGGATTGTTTGTAGTACTTAAGACAGCAGCACCTCCATTGATCGTATCATTGGTGATCGGTCTTGCTGTCAGTATTTTTCAGACGGTTACCTCTATTCAGGAACAGACACTTACTTTTGTACCTAAGATTGTAGGCATGTTTCTCTGTCTGATGCTTTTGGGAGACTGGATGTTAAATAACATGACAACGTACATGACAGATTTATGGCAGAATTTTTCTCTGTATATCAGATAGGGGGAGAGAGGGCTGCACAATATGGTAAATTTATCTTTTTCCATGTCCGAATTGGAATATTTTCTGTTTGTGTTTGTGCGGATTGCAAGCTTTGTCTTTGTGGCTCCTTTTTTTAGTACCAAAGGTGTGCCAAATAATGTCAAGATTGCATTGAGTGTGTTTGTTGCCTATATTATGTATAACTTTGGACCGGAGCACGTTTATCCGGAATACAATACCATACTTGGATTTGCCACAGTTGTGTTGAAGGAAGTGTCGGTGGGTTTGCTGATTGGATTAGCGGCTCAGATGTGTACTTCCATTGTTTTATTTGCGGGTAGGATCATAGACATGGAGGTGGGACTTTCCATGGCAAATGTGTTTGATCCCACCACAAATGAACAGGCGTCGATCACAGGAGCTTTAATACAGTATGGTGTGATGTTGATTTTGTATACAACAGGGCTGCACCGATATCTGCTCAAGGCGCTGATGGAGACCTTTATACTGATACCAGTCAGTGGTGTTCATATCAATACAGACAGGTTGTTGGAGTCACTTATTATATTTCTGGGTGATTATATCATTATTGGTTTCCGGGTATGCCTGCCGGTATTTGCCAGTATCACACTGATGAATATCGTTCTTGGACTGCTGGCGAAGCTTGCTCCGCAGATGAACATGTTTTCCGTTGGTATTCAGCTCAAGCTGCTGGCAGGGCTTAGTGTCATTATGGTAACGATAACCCTGCTTCCCGATGTCTGCAATTTTATCACAACGCAGATACAACAGATGATTGTCTCAATGGTGGAGGGCATGATGTGATATTAGAATATAATCTACAGTTCTTTGCGCAGGAGGGACCTGGTGGTGAGAAAACCGAGGAGCCAACTGCAAAGAAGAAGTCTGATACACGTAAAGATGGTAAGGTTCCTAAAAGTAAAGAGTTGTCAAGTGGTGTGGAGCTGATTGCACTTTTTCTGATCTTAAAGTTCTGGATCGGCCATATGGGTGAGAACTTTATGAAGCTTTTTGGCAAAATATATCAGAAGATGCCAGAATATACGACTTATTGGAATGGACGTATTGTAAAAGAGGATTATAGGGTTCTGATCAACAGTGTGTATCTGGAACTGCTAAAGCAGCTGCTTCCTTTTTTTATCGTCGGAATTGTCATTGCTGTCGGAATCAATATGCTGCAGTTTAAGTTTCAGATCTCTACAAAGCCCCTGAAGCCCAAATTCAGCAAACTCAATCCGATATCAGGTGCAAAGAGATTATTTTCCAAGGAGAAGATTATCGAGCTTTTGAAGTCAATTGCCAAGGTTGTTTTGATCATGGCGATTGTATACTCGACTATAAAAGATGACTGGGTATATCTGGTTCAGTTCTATGGCATGCCTTTGAATCAGGCAATTGAACTGATTGGCAATGTTGTGATCAATATGGGACTCAAGATTTCCCTTGTATTTATGATCGTGGCATTTGCGGACTTGTTTTATCAGCGCCGCAAGTTCAATAATGATATCAAGATGACGAAGCAGGAGGTTAAGGACGAGTACAAGAATGCAGAAGGTGATCCACAGATTAAGGGAAAAATCCGTGCTAAGATGCGTGAGGCATCCCAGAGGCGTATGATGCAGGATGTGCCAAAGGCGGATGTGGTTATCACAAATCCAACGCACTATGCAGTGGCAATTCGATATGATGCTTCGATCGGTTCCGCGCCGGTAGTTCTTGCAAAAGGTGCGGATTATGTGGCACAGAAGATTAAAGAGATCGCGCGGGAGAATCATGTAGAGATCGTGGAGAACAAACCACTTGCCCGTATGCTGTATGCAAATGTGGATATCGGACAGGAAGTGCCGCCGGAGCTGTATCAGGCAGTGGCGGAAGTTCTTGCAATGGTATACAAAATGCAGGGAAAAATATAATCAAAATCAATCAAAAACAAGTTAACATAAGATAACGAA
>JAIEEY010000045.1 GCA_029067205.1 Lachnospiraceae bacterium | reverse complement strand
TAGTCAATATCTTTGATTTCTCCACAGGACGCGGATCAAGAAAGCCATCTGGTGTATAAGGCTTTAAATCTGAGAGTATGTGCCAGATAGCGGTCAGGAGCATACGACAGATAGCAATAATGGCTTTCTTGTGACCACGACGTGCTTTTATGCGTTTGTAACGTTCAGTTATTTCAGGATGTTTCTTAGAACGCAATAAACCATTTGCAATTTGTACCAGTATTGGTTTAAAATAAGTACCAGCACGGGAAATTCGAGTTGATTTGATCTTGTGGTTGCTCTGGTCATTACGTGGACAACAGCCAGCCCATGAAACGAGGTGTTTTGCTGTGGGGAAGACGGACATATCACCACCGATTTCAGAAAGGATCTGGATTGCAGTCATTGGATTTTTACCAAATCCGGGAACTGTACGGAGCAGATTAAGGGCATCCTGATACTTGTCACTGAGACGAAGGATTTCCTGTGTTACTTCATCTATATGTTTTTCTAATTCGTCTATGTGGCTAAGGCATTGTCGGAGTTTGACAGCCTGTTCAGGAGAAATGGCTCCATCAACGGCAGCCTGTATTTCTTCGACAGGTGTTTTACACCGTCCATCAACAAAAGGTGCAACATCAAAAAATTCCCCGGGATGTGCAGGCAGTTGTTCTGTGATGGAACGGGAAGACTTTCCAAAAACATCGCTGAATACATCATCAAGTTTAAGATTCGATACGGTAAGACAATTCAGAGCACGGTTCTTTTCACCAGTGATCATACAGGTGAGTTTGAACCGGTACCGCACCAGATCCCTCAGATGACGAATATCGGCAGGTGGAATAAAGGAAGGCTTGACCATGTCACACATAAACAGGTCGCAGATCCATTTAGCGTCCTTGCGGTCGGTCTTATTGCCCTTTAGAGGTTTGGTATATTTGGGGTGTGCAAGAACGACAGAAATGTCAGCTTTTTCAAGGATATTAAATACAGGTATCCAGTACTTGCCGGTAGATTCCATACAAACTTCAGAACAATGATGTATAGCAAGCCATTCACACAGTTGCCTAAGTCCTTTAGAAAAGGACGAGAAACGGGTCTGCTTATACTCAGTCCTGCCATTTGAGTCGGCAATCCCGATACAGGCATAGATCCATATTTTGTGGACATCGAGCCCACAGCAGATTTTACGAAAGATTTTAAAAGCCAAAACAATAACCTCCTGAGATTTATAGATGTAAACTGACAGGGACTGGTCATCCGGCAAAATCGAGTCGACTTTGGAAGAGATAAGTTTACGGGCTACGGGAATGCGCCATTCATTGATGCCTTAACGGATGACCGACACATATAATTATGCGAGGTCGCCGCTATACAGCACCGCCACTCACCTCCACGTGTTCTGTAGTGTGTCAGTCTTACAATTAAACTATATCAGGAAATTAAAAATAGCGAAAGCCCAGAAAGGGTTTCATAACCCCATCGGTGCCTTTCGCAGAAAGGCGGATTATAATTATGATAAGTTTTAGGAAGATATATATGCTGCTTCTGGCATTCATTTCTGGAATAGTTCTAGTACAGGGCAATACTGTGCATGCCACAGAGAGTATGGAACCTTTGCCAGAGACAATGCAGGAAGGAAACATGTATGCAGTAAATCCTGACGGCACAGGGGATTTTATGACGATTCAGGAGGGGGTTGACAGTGTGGAGTCAGGTGACACACTTGTAATCTATCCAGGTGTTTATGAGGAGAATGTTATTGTAGAAGACAAGACAGTTAATCTGATCGGAGTGAACTCAAAGGATTGCATTCTGACAGCAAATTCTGATAATTACCACCACATTCCACTTACAATTGCTGCGGGCAGGGTATCTGGTCTGACAATCTGTGGAACAAGCACAAAAGAATCTGTACCAAAACAGTCTAAAGTGGAGATGAATTACGATATTACAGATCCAGAATCTATCTATCTATGGCAGAATCAATATTCTGGATATACAATACATATTGATCAGCCATATTCTGCCGGGAAAACGCTCAGTATAGAAAACTGCAGAATTATATCTGAGAATAATTACTGTATTGGAATCGGATGCTGGGAGCGCACTGAGATTATGATTACAGATTGTGAACTGATTTCTGGAGGGCACAGCGGATGTATTTTTATGCACAATATAAGTTATCCGGTAGAAGTTGAGAATGCGCATGTTACGATAAAAAACAGCGAGTTTAAAAATTACGTAGGACCTTACGTAATGGCAGTACATTCAAAAGGAAACTTCAGTCCTATCGCCCTGACGTTCCAAAATGTAAGGGTCAGTACAGTTGCCTATGAAGACAATGATTGCTATAGTGAAAGCAATGTAAATACATGGATTCATATTGATCAGCTTACAAACTCTAGTGTGCAGACTTGGTTGAGTGAAAATGGATACAGCAGCCTGCCGGAAGGGAGTCAGTTGGTGCATCAATGTACTGTAGAGCAGCGCAGGAAATTTATCAGGGAATTGAAAGAGCGTAGTTCTCTATTGAAGGGCTGGCCCAAGCTTGCAGAAGGTATCACATACTGGGAAAGCGACAAGAATATCCCATTGGCTCCAGGGAAAATACGTCACAGTATTGACATACAAAATGTGGATGAAGAAACAGTCGGAGATGGATGGTGTGGACTTGCTGGTATTTATCTGACGGAAGACAGCTATGGCAATACACTGCCTGAGATGAACTATCCAAGACTTGTTATAACATCTGTGACAGAATCAGAATAAGAGAGTAGTCTCGGAAACTATTGGCAAAAAGCAGAAATTTCATAATTATAGTACAGACAGAAATAGATGACTATGATAGGACAAGCGACCAGCATTTCCTAAAAAGAGCGCATTATCCCCGCTGTTTGGAAAGAACCTTTGATGTGATACTCATCAAGGGACTGCTATGAGAAAGAGTTGAACATAGAAATTGGTATTGTCATTGAATTAAAGTATGCCGAAAATGCAACATTTGACAATGGGTGCAAGGAAGTGCTAAAGCAGATCAAAGACAGGAAATATGAGGAACGCTAATTGATAATGGCAAGAAAACCATTTATAGATATGGGATTGCCTGTTACAAAAAACGCTGTAAAGTAATGTCAGAATAGAGAACGACTGCAGATTTGACACTATTTTGCAATCTATGCTACAATAAATATGGAAAATATTTCTATTTATGTAGTACATTGCAAAGATTATGAAAAGCAGCTAGGGAATATGTGTGAGCAGGAGGAAAACCAAGAGAAAAATGTGAAATAGGAAGGAGTAATAAATTATGGCGATCACATTGCAAAAAGGTCAAAAAGTTGATCTGACAAAAGGGAATCCTGGTTTAAGCAAACTGATAATCGGACTGGGATGGGATACAAATAAGTATAGTGGAGGCATCGATTTTGACCTTGACGCGACAGCCTTTCTCTTGAAGGCGGACAACAAAGTAAGTTCAAACGAAGATTTCATATATTATGGAAATCTACGACACCCTTCGAAATGCATCGAACATATGGGTGACAATTTAACAGGAGGAAATGATGGCGATGACGAACAGATCTATGTCGACCTTACCAAGGTTCCCCAAGAGATCGAGAGAATCGCTGTTGCGGTTACAATCTACGATGCGGACAGACGAAACCAGTATTTTGGACAGGTGAGCAATGCGTTTATCAGGATAGTTGACACTACGGCAAATAACGAATTGATCTGGTATGACCTCGGTGAAGATTTTTCCGTAGAGGCATCGATCGTTGTCGGCGAGATATACAGATATAAGGGTGAGTGGAAGTTCAACGCTGTGGGAAGTGGATTCCAAGGCGGATTGAAAGCTCTGTGTGCAAATTATGGTGTGAATACAGAGATTAAAGATCCCAATCGCAGCGCAGTGGTACTCGAAAAAGGTCAAAAGGTAAATCTTTCGAAAGGCAGTGGGGAAATCCTGATCAACCTTAACTGGAGCCAACCGGAAAAACGCGGCTTCTTTGGCAGAACAAAGGGAATTGACCTGGATCTGGGTTGTCTGTTCGAACTTTTTGATGGAAGAAAAGGATGTGTACAGGCATTAGGAAACACATTCGGCAGCCTGACAAACCCTCCATACATAGCACTTGACGGGGATGACCGGACTGGACTATCGAATAACGGGGAGAATCTGAGAGTCAACAGTGCTATGATTCCGCATATCAAAAGAATCCTGATATACACTTTTATTTACGAAGGAGCGGCAAACTGGCGCGAGGCAAAAGGAATTGTGACCGTGAAATGTCCGGGAAGCAGGGATATTATCGTCAAAATGGATGAGTATGGTTCCAATCTAGGAATGTGCGGAATCGCACTTTTGGAAAATAGAGATGGGAAATCGCTGTCCATGGAAAAAGTTGTGCAGTTCGTGAAAGGGCATCGGGAGCTGGATCAGGCTTTTGGATGGGGGCTTCGCTGGGTTGCTGGATCAAAAGATTAAGTATGAATACCGAATCCATATTCGAGTGATTACAAAAAAGAATTACGGGTACAGATTATAATCATAGGAGTTAATTAAAATGGCATCAGTTAACTATTATGTGGAAACAAACAGATTTGGAAAAGAAGCAGATGATGACATACAAAATATTTCTAACATACAGAATCATATCCTATCTGAATTTGCTGGAATCTGTTTCATATTTCAAAAACAAGAAAGAAATTATATATAAAGTGATTAATTTTTGCTACTCTTTGTCGGTATCTACTTTTTACAAATTTCTGAGTGATTTGAATAGAGCCTTGTATTTTCAAATTCAGGATTTTAGGTAACAAAAAGTGTATACATGGGCATGAGCAAAAATCAAACACGATATTTATAGGATATAATTAGGAGGAAATACAAATGAAGTGTCCAAAATGTCAGCATCAAAACATTACCTATGCAAAGTTCTGCAGTAAATGTGGATGCAGATTAGAATCTGAGGTGTCAAGTTCGATAACACAGCACCAGATCTGTTCCAAATGCGGGGCAGTTATTCAGCCAGGGGAAGAATTCTGTGCAAAATGTGGAACGCCGATTGCGCCGAAAGGGGTAGAAACAGAGGAAAAGACAATGATTTTATATGCATCAGAATCAGGCGACGCAGATGACCATACAGTGATTTTGAACACAGGAAATGTTTCACGTACACTTGTGACACCTGTGACACCTGTTGTCCCCACTCAGGATAATATTGAACCACCTGCTAACATGGATGAGGAGGACAAAAAGGTAAAAGTGGACTCAAAAGTAAGACTGATTATTGTCGCTGTTATGTTAGGTGTATTTGCCATTGCCGGAATTGTCATTGTACTTGTGTTTTTCCTGCCACATGATATAGATATGGAAAAGGTATCTGGAAAAAGTGACGCAGTAAAGACACAACCCCAAGAGAACACTGGTACAAATTCCATGCAGAAACTGCTTGAAAATAGGCAGTATACTGAGTTGATTGACACATTGTTGGCGATAGATGACCAGGAATTTTATGGTGATGCGGACAATATGCGTGAATATTTGAGGCAGGCTTTGGTGGGGCATATGAATACCGCAGTCAATGAAGCACAAGAGTTGGCTTCTTCCGGTGATTTTGATGGAGCATTTGGAAAAATCGATGCAGAAATCGCATACAGGAATAATCTGAAAGGACAAGGCAGAGTATATCCGTTTACAGATGAATCTACAGAACTTGAGACAGAAAAAGAGCAACTTACTAAAAGATATTTTGATTACATATATGAGAATACGCAGTCCAAAGCGGAACAAAGGGATCTGCAAGGTATGGAATCATTGCTTGGACAGGCATCTGGCAAATTACCAGAATCAGAATATAACAGGATTTCCGTTGAAGCCTATTATCTGTATGTCATCAAAATGGTAGACCAAATGCAGGAGTCAGGCAAAAATCCTTATGAAATCATGAATTTCATTGACAGTTATTTTGAACAGACAAACTATCATGGATATATAATGGAGCTGTGGGATAACCAGAATGCCCAGTCAGGCAGAGTAAATACATGGAATGCAACAGTTAACCATATAGATGCCAACGGATTTCTTTTGTATAACAGCAATACAAGATATATCGACAAGAGTGAGCTGGCTAGTTTTTCGCAGTATGAGCTTTATCTTGCCAGATGGGAAATGTATGCAAGACACGACAGAATATTTGTAGACAATGCATTGAATACACATTTTTCGAAATACAGCTGGTACAATGGAAGCGCAGACTTTACCACTTTCAATGACAACAGTTTAAATGAATACGAAAAAGGCAACATCAAAACGATTATTGAATTCGAGAAAGAATGTGGTTATAGATAATCCTGGGATTATGGTTGAAAAGTGTAAACTGATAAACAAATCGAAACTTCTTATGTGGTCTCGATTTGTTTATCATAGATTTCATATCTTCTCTCATTTTACCTGAAACACAATTCTTCACTGGATCCGGAAGACAGGTTCAAAAGTCATTATAACACGATGCGAGTGAAATGCATTTCATGAAATGATGTTATTTGATTAATTCATTGGCCAATTCTGTCCCTTGTTTTGTCGAAAATTGTAGTTTAATATAATAATGTATAGATAGCATACATTGAAGACAAGCAGGGAGCATAATTATGGAAAATCGGACTTTTTTATTCATCACATTTAATAAGAATGAACGTATCGCGTTTTTAGAGAAATTAGAAAATCAGATAACAAAAACATTTATGGGGGGAATCATTGTTACATATGGAAAATTTGGAAAATATAATGTGACACATTTCCATTCACCATATCAGGGTAGTGAGGCACAAATGGCTATTCTGAATGCAATACAATCTATTAAACCTGATGCTGTGATCTTGGTAGGCATTGCATGTGGAGCAAACGTGAAGGATAAAGCGCAGAAAAAGGGTGATGTGCTAATATCAAAAAATGTCATTGATTATGATTTTCATAAAGATAATAATGGCAAAATCGAGCAACGCGGCAGTACTGTACCAAGTGGAGATATTCTCTACAGCTTATTTTCCCATTACGCATTTGATTGGAAAATGAAATATAATTTAGCATATCATTGTGGGGATATCATATCCTCCACTGTATTGTTGAATGATCCACAAAAGAAGAAAGAAATATTTGAATTGTATCATAATCATCCGGTCGGATACGAGATGGAAGGAGGTTCGACTTTTAAAATATGCAGAAACAGTAATATCCAGCAATGGATTATTATCAAAGGAATTAGTGATTTCGGTGATGGAAAAAAGAAGAGTGACGTTCAGCTTATGGCTGCACAAAATGCAGTCTCTTTGTGTTATTATGTATTTTTACAAGATGGTCTAAATAGTGTCCCCAAGGTATTTTATGATTCTGGGTGTTTAGAAAAAAAACAATATTCGAATGAAAATCCTACAATACACAATACTGTTTTCGGAGATTGTCTTTCAGACAATTCACAAAAATTTGACTTTGGATCAGGGAATCATTTTGGGAGCATAACAATAAACAACAAATGATAAGGAATAAAATATGGAAGAGAAAGAAGAAAACCAAACTGCGGATCCTGTGTCTGAAGAGGAGTCAAGCAAATCAAACAAAGACGAAAAAGAATCAACTGGAAGTGCAGAGGATAAAGTATCAAATGAAAAGGAACAGAAAGGGACTGTGACAGACGATATAGACAACAAAATCGCTTTAGAGACATTGAAGTGCATATCAAGTATTTTGGCCCGGGGCAAAAATATGACCGACAATATTACCTTCAATCAAATAATCTATGGTGACAATATATCAGGCAATGCGCAAAAAATTGATTTTGGTGAAAACAATGACTTCGACAGTGTATCTATAGGCGGTCAGAACAGCTTCGATGAAACAGCTCCAGGAGAAAAGAAAGCAAAAATAGATCTTTTAGATGCAAGGGCTGTTTATAAGTATTTAAAAGAAAATCAGCAGTCTCCTTATTGTTCTTTTCTTATCGCTTTGTCAATCTTCACAGATTGTCAATATGATTTGGTATGCAGGGAAGCGGAAATTTTATATAAAATGCTGGTGGAAGAGCAACGGGATATTATTAATTCGAAAGGTGAACATGAGATTGTAAAGAGGGAGAGTTTTGAGATATCACGGCAGGAATTGCTTGAGAATTTTGGAGTCAGATTTTATCAGAAT
>JAIEEY010000449.1 GCA_029067205.1 Lachnospiraceae bacterium | reverse complement strand
ATATTATATATATGTAAATATATGCTATATATGCTAATTTTTGCACAATTGAGGATATAAAATGATTAATTTAACTTGTTATGCTAGTGCTCCATCCAGTTAGAAATTGGAGTATGGGCTGCATGTTTTGTGCCAGTGCTAGACAAAATTTCGACAGCGATGCGGTGGCCGTCTAGAAATTTTAACGACGCAATGGTGCGGAACAGGTAGTCCTAGACTTCAATTTCTAGCCGCAGCAATCACTACGCCGTTGAAAACCCGCTTTGCAAATGAACAAATATCCTGCGTAGTTTACCGAACGTTAATGATACAGCACACTAATTAAATTCCAAAAACCAATATGTTGTATTTTTATATTATAAATTACAAAATATTAATTTTGCGATAGATATATTATCTAGTAATTTTGAACAGAAGCTATCATTGCATTATGACTCAAACAATCTATAATTCGAGATATGGCATATCATTTATATATTTAATTCGATGGAGAACTATCCTAATTTAAGATTGGAGTCATTAAGCGCATTAACCATCTATTTAAAACAAATAATTCCACACAGTTTTGCATCTATAAGGATGATATAAATCAAACATATGTGATCTGCCAAATCATCAATGCCTATTGTCTTCTTGATTTTACCAAATTTTTGTCAATGCAATTTTTATTTCTACATTTCAAAACTTATAAAATAAGTATGTGAATAATATAATTAATAGATAACTCCTGATTATCAGTCGTTGTTTTCTATTGCCATGTCCGACTTATAACAAAATCCATTCTTTGTCACTCCTATTGCATTTTACACAGGAATATTTTGTTATATTTTATCATTTCTTGTCTAAATGAACAAGGGACAGAATTGACCAAAGCACATTTTAATCAGTTGTTTCGGTAATTTGGTAGCAATTTGCTAGTTTTCTTGTCTTCAAAAAACACCTGCAGCAATCACTGTAGGCGTTTTTACGTTTAAGATATAACCCTAAGGAATTGTAGAAAAATAATTGCTTAAACTTGAACCATGTGTTATAGTTGACTAAATATAAATGTGAGGTTAGCCAACATGACAATTGAAATTCTCAATAAACTTAAGATATATGCAGATGCTTTCAACCAGATCCGTGCTGTTTTGAACGAACGGGAACACCGGATTTTTCTTGCAGAAACAGCTGTCCAGTTTGGATATGGATCCTTAAGTGTCCTCAGCCAGCGCACGGGAGTGGCGATCTCCACGATACGCCGGGCAATTGACGAACTTTCATCACAGGAGCTGCCTGATGACGGACGAATCCGCTGCGCAGGGGCAGGACGCAAACCAGTGGAGGAGATATATCGTGACGTTGTAAACCTCGTACAGGAAATCCTCGATGATGAGACTTACGGTTCCCCTGAAGGCGGCAGGTGGACATCATGCAGCCTGCAAAATATCACAAAAGCATTTTCCGATAAGGGCATTCCTATTGAAAAGAGTACAGTACAGCGGATCGTGAAGGTACTTGGTTACAGCCGTCAGAAGAACCGCAAAATGGAACAGGTGGGAGATCCGGATCCTGACCGGGATGTGCAGTTTGAGTTTATTCATTCAGAGACAGATAAATCCCTACAGGATGGTATTCCCGTCATTTCTGTTGATACAAAGAAAAAGAAAATATCGGCAACTTCAAAAATGATGGTACGGAGTACCGGCCATCAGGACAGCCGCGCACGGTGTCCGACCATGATTTCTTCATACCAGAACTTGGCAAAGTGGCTCCTTACGGAGTGTATGTCCTAAATAACAATGCTACATTTGTAAACCTCGGAATGAGTGCTGACACAGGCCTGTTCTCAGTAGAAAGCATCCGCCGCTGGTGGTACACAGTAGGCATGGAAAATTTTCCACCTGTGCGGTTGGGATACAACCGACTATAAAATGTATTTTTATTCATTATATACCTGCCATACAGCATAAATATACGCATTTATTCAATGTATACATAGGATGCTGAATAAAACAATATCTAAAATAAGCCTATATTATGAAATCTGCTATATTTGAGTTCATAATCAAGATTTCAACCGCACAGGTGGAAATTTTTCTCGTAATTCCGGTCATTGAAGTTGGAAGCCTTGTATGCATTACCATAACACATCCTTTCCAGTAAAACAACTTTTCATCATCTCTTTAACAGGTCATGCAGCTTACATCCAAGCCCTGTTCCATATTGTAATATAATGCTGGTGTTTTCACCAGTACGTTTGCACACATATTTTACTTTTAGATCATCTGTATATAAATTGATGTCTGATATACACAATATCAGTCAGATATTACTCTACAGCGCTTTTAGTAGCATACAAATCTGTATTTGTGAATAATTGCCATGCGATCGTCAATCAAATTCTCCATAATTCCTGTCATTAATCCGATTCAGTACTTTCTTTTCGGCAAAAAGAAAGTTATAGCTTATATTACTTCCACAAGGAAAACAGATGGTTCCTATCAGACACAGGCCCACCATCAAATTCTGTACTGTTGTCCCTGTATACATCCGCGGCCAATTGAATCCCATAAAGTATCTGGCTGGCATCCATATAGGTATCCCTATAGTTTATCTCTGTAACACAATGCTCTTAAATGACCAGTCCAGCGATTAGTGTTCCCGCCAAACCATTTCTCAATACCAGTCTCTCCTCTCCAGCCAACCACTATTATTTCATTAACCTGCAAAATTCTCAAACATACTATGGTCAGATGAAACATTATCCTATGAGACATTCCCTTCCCCGGAACGCAAATCCATAACTGCGTACTTTCTCCTGCGCAAAACCGCGTGACACAAGCTCCGTCTCATATTTCTTCTCTGTTATCTGACGATGTGCTGCCGCAAGGGTATCCTCGAGGGTCTCTTCGTCCTCGTCTGGGTCAAGTACCTTGAATTCAAAAATGAATGCCTTGCCGTCTTTGTCCACAGGTTCCAGCATGACATCGTAGCGGCCGTATCCACTCTCGCGGTTTGAGCGCACGATATACCTGCCAGCCATGTTCACAACCATTCCCAGTACAAATCCATGATAGAACCGTTCGGGTTCTGTCTGCTCTGACGGCTTATTCCCACTGTCAAATGAGCTAAACGTATTCAGCGCTACTTTATTCATAAAGGTATTCATCTTGCGAACATTATCATTTAAAAGTGCATTGATAAATTCATTGTAGTACGTTTCAGTATTGCCGCCGAACCACCCCTTTACCATGTTTTCAAAGATGCTCTCCGCCTCCATGTTTGTGAGCGTTAGTGTGTATACCTTTTTTTTGCGTTCACCCACATATTTTAGATTCAGCACTTTCAGGTATCCAGTTGCCAGCAACAGGCTCCATACTGCACTGATGCTACCGTCAAGCTGGTCAAAGACAATTTTTTCATCAAGCTCCGCCTCAAAGCTTTTTCCCTGCAGGAGTGCTTCCATCGTCTGCTTGATGCCCGGAACCCCTGTCTGCATCAGTGAGTTCACAAGTCCGTTTGAGCTTGTGTCCGCCCAGTAATTTTCATATTTTCCATTTCTCTTAATAAAAGATGATATAGACCATGGATTGTAAATATCCGTATGGGTTCCAAATGTAAAACCGTCATACCACTTTTTTACCTCTCCCTTTTCTCTTCCGAGGCCCATATCATCAAGCGCATCAAAAACCTCTTTCTCTGTAAATCCAAAAGCGGTAGCATATTCATCAGATGTAGTTGTGATCACATCAAGGTTATTCATCCCGGTGAAGATGCTTTCCTTGGCAATCCGCGTTATTCCTGTTATCATGCCACGCTCAAGATAAGGATTTGTTTTAAATGTGGCATTGAAAAAATTGCTGAAAAAACTGACTGCCTTATTCCAGTATCCAGAAAGCCATGCCTCCTGCATCGGGGTATCGTACTCGTCAAGGATAATGATCACATTCTCCTTATAATAGCGCTGCATGAAACACGCCATCTGATGAACTGCACCCACGGCAATGTTGCTGGGCATTCCTATTTTGATGCTTTTATAATACTCTTTCTGATTTTCACTCAGACAGTCTGTTTCTAACAGATATCTGTTACTCTCATATAGACTGGCAATCACTTCTGTTATCTTATTTTCCATCTCCGAATACTTGTCTGCCTTGATATTTGCAAAAGTCAGGAATATCACCGGAAAACTGCCCTGCAGGTTTCTGTATTTTTCCTTATCTGAGTCATGTCCGAAAATCGAAAGTCCCTCGAATAGATCAGCCCTGCTTTCATACTTCCTAGAAAAAAAGCATTCAAGCATACTCATGTTCAGAGTCTTGCCAAAACGGCGCGGACGCGTGATCAGCGTCACTGTGGAACCGTTCTCCCACCATTCTCTGATAAAATCTGTCTTGTCAATATAAAACTTATTTTCCTCAATCAGCTTGTTAAACCGCTGTTCTCCTATATTTACCACAGGTTTCCTATTCATGTTCATGCCTCCCACAATATTTGGATCCATCTGTTGATATCAGTATACATGATATTGGCATTTTAGGCAAATAGACAAGGTGTAAAATATAAAGATTTGGAAGCAGTATTTGTTAAATAAGCTTTTGGCAAATATACCCTGCATCGGTATGCTATACATTCGGCCCGTAATTACGCCTCTAGCCCCGTCTTTTCAAACAATTAAAGGACGGAAAACAACTTCGAGTAAGGAAACTTTTATGAAACAGTAGGAGATGTGGACGAGGAAACATTAAAAGAATACATCGAAAACCAAGAAAAACAGAAATCTATTGAGAATTTCTTTTTCTTACTGCCATCTGCATTTTATATCGCTGTATATCAATAAAATCCGCCACAAATTCTGTCTGTGAGTTCAGATATATTTCGTCTGGTGTTCCTGTCTGCTCTATTTTTCCCTGATTCGTGATGATAATAGTATCCGCAACTTCCATAGCCTCCTCCTGGTCGTGTGTCACAAAGATGCTTGTGATTCCTACCCTGCCAATCATCTCTTTCAGCCATGTCCTGAGTTCCCGGCGCACCTTCGCGTCGATTGCTGCAAACGGTTCATCCAATAAAAGAAGCTGCGGATTTGGGGCAAGTGCCCGCGCAAATGCCACACGCTGTCGCTGCCCACCTGATAACTGATGTGGGTAACACTTTCCGAAATCCTGCATGGATATTAACTCCAAAAGTTTTTCGACCTTACTTTTGATCTCTTTTTTGCTTTTCTTTTGTACTTCCAGCCCAAAAGCAGTATTGTCCGCTACTGTCATATAGCGGAACAGCGTATAATTCTGAAACACGAAACCGATGCCCCGCTTACTTCCCGGAAGATCATTAACACGCATGGCGTTGATCATGATATCTCCCGAATCCGGCTTGTCCAGTCCCGCAATCATTCTCAAAATTGTGATCTTTCCGCTCCCACTTGGACCGAGCAGCGCCCATTTGATATGTGGAAATGTAATCCTTCTGAAAATGGTAAATCCGTTTGCTCCCATCAGTGCCGCTGCTTCCTCCTCGTCCTTTCCCTGCGCGTTCATGACAGGGAAAAGCTCACGGAACACAAACGGAAATGTAACAAAGATTGTAGCAAGCACCACTCCTGGCATGGCAAACACAATCTTTATATTGTATGCCTTCAGGAAATTCCTCATCCAGCCGACATTTCCAAAGGTCAGTATGAATACCAGACCTGCTATGACTGGGATATGGAAAAAGGAATGTCTATAAGAGCGGCAAGTATCTGGCGTCCACCGAAATAAAACTTGGATAACAGGTATGATGCAAAGATGCCAAATATGGTATTGATTGTTACTGCCATCAATGATGCAAGTAACGTCAGCTGCAATGCCTTGATTGTATATTCATCAAATACAGCTTCCCTATATGCCTCCCAGCCGTCGCGCAATGCATTTGTGATCACTACAATTAAAGGAAGAACCAGCATCACAAATAAAAACAGTACACAGATACCAATCAGCAAATATTTAATTCCCTGCCTTGAATTATTCTGGTGCGGCGCTTTGACCTTCTGTATGGAGGATATCCCATCTCCCACAATATCTTGCTGGTATGTCCTTTGTTCATTTTCTGCCATTGCAATCTTTCCCCCAATTCTATAACATTTTCACTCTGTCACAATTGCAGTCTTCATACAGCACACTTTAGACAGATACCTGTCTCTTATAAATATTTCCTGATTTCCTTCAAAACATAATCCGCCGCCTCTTCCAATGTATCCTGGCTTGTGTCAATCTCCACCTCGGCATGCACAGGCGGCTCATAAGGACTGGAAATACCCGTAAAATTTGGTATCTGCCCATTTCTCACCTTCTTATACAGCCCCTTTACATCACGTCTCTCACACTCCTCCAAAGGTGTGCTCACATATATTTCAATAAAATTCGTATTTCCAATAATCTCTCTCGCACGTTCCCTGTCACTTTTATAGGGAGAGATCAAGGAGATTTGCCAAACAGTTTCAATAGCTGATCGTCTTATACACCATTTTTATCCGCAAGAAAGTTGAATATTACCTGTCTGATCAGTGCTCATGAACTGATATACCGCATATTATAGATGTGGTTATCCCTCCATACAATCTGTTATCTCTTTTTGTACTTCGGAAATTGTTTCTAAGATTTCCATATATTGTGTTCTGTCCAGTTTAGAATAAATCAGTTTTTCCGCAGCGTCCAAATACCCTAAAGCATTCCTGTACCTGCCATGATAGCAGTAATACTTTTCCAGCGAAAAATACACTGCCACTTTCAGCTCGTAATCCTTCCTATACAATTCCTTCTTATTATCCAGCAGCATATTGGCTTTCAGCAGTTTTTTTACAGAACCAGGACGTTTTTCCCATTCCCGGGCAAAAGTTGCCAGTATCAGATAAATCTCAGCCGTTTCAGAAACAATCTCCCTTTTTTGATTCAATAAATGGTATGTCTGCATATAATATGAGAGTGCCGCTCTCCTCAAATGTATATGTTCCATGATTCCTCCCATACACATATATACCGGATAATCATCAGCTGAAATCTCCTGCCTTTTTAACCCCAGTACTGCCATTCTCTCTGCAATATATGCAGGAAGAAACTTTTCTTCCAAATACCATGTATTTGCCAGATTATGGAGAGATGTTACCGTTGAAGGTGTATATAAACCTCCATTTATTAAGCGGTACCGTAATCCTTTTAAATGAAAATATGCAGCTTTTTTATATTCCTCTCTCATATCAAAAACACTTCCCATATTGTCCAGTGTATTAGCAATATGCATGTTTTCATCAGGGAAATATTCCTGATAACATTTCAGCGCCCTGCCATAATAATTCAGTGCTTCCCCGGCATGCTTCGTTTCTTGCATCAACTGCCCCATATTATTAAGAACTGCCCCATACAGTTCAGACTCATAGCCGGAATATTTTTCTAAAATATCCAATGCCTTTCTATAAGCATTGTGCGCCTTTGCATATAGCTGCATATTTTGGGTACAGGAACCGATCTGATTATAAATTCCAGCTTTCGTTATCTTTGCAGCACCTTTTTGTTTCTTTAAAACCTGTATGGCATTTTCATAACATTCCAGGGAGAACTGGTTCAATCCCATATTTTCATATGCTGCCCCCATATTCAAAAAATTGTCTGCTCTCAACAATTCGGACTCATCGCACTGTTCAAGTATTTTTTGGACTTTTTTTCCGATCATAACCGCCTTTTTGGGTCTTCCAGTCTCAATATAATAAAACATACTTTTCTCATACCACGAAACTGCCACAAGAGTTTCTTTTTT
Organism: Lachnospiraceae bacterium; assembly: GCA_029067205.1. Taxonomy (GTDB): domain Bacteria; phylum Bacillota; class Clostridia; order Lachnospirales; family Lachnospiraceae; genus COE1. The sequence goes on along the minus strand of JAIEEY010000449.1, from coordinate 3,679 downwards.
ACCCGCCACTTCCAATAACTTTTCTATTGTTTTTAAAGCCACCTCTTCTTTTTCCCAGTTTCTCATACAATAGAAGATATCACATTCCACCAAAAGCAATTCCATCTGATACTTGTTGTCATACTGTACCATTTTTCTGGCTTTATTGCACTGTTCCAGCGCATGTTCTGGATATCCCCGTTTTGTGAGGTGATACATATTCAGAATCCTTACATCCATCACCTCAGAGTGAGTTTTCCCAAATGTGGCTTCAATCCTAGGCATCAGTTGTATATACTCTTTCTGATATTCCTCATCTCTGCCCTGCTTACTCAGAATATTGAGAAGCGTTATTCTGACCCGCAGACCATTTACGGTATCTTCATAAAAAGGATTTCTGTATAAATTCAAAAGCCTGCTCCCCAATGCATATGCTGTTTCATGATGTCCTGTATTCATATAAACCCTGCATAATACATTTTTGTATTCACAAATCTGGTATACACTTTCCCCGGCTTTCTGCCCCGCCTTTATTGCCTCCTTTGCATAACTGCACGCCTTACTATATTGAAGCCTTTTTGCAAACAATACAGACAGATGGTTATATATAATGCCCGCTTGGTCCTGTGTGATCCTGTTTTGTTCTAACAGAGTGCACATTGTTTCCAGATGGCATTGTGCACTGTCAAGCATCTCCCGCCCCAGTTCCATATTAATCACTGTAAGCATATAGATATAATTATATTCCGTAACCTCAATCTTTGACCATGCATCTAGGACTTTCTCGAAACCTGAAAGCTTTTGCAGTCGTTCAAATGCATACTCTTCATTATAATATGTGATGCTGTCCACGATCTGGACATTCTTTAGAATCTGCTCCGTCAGTTCTTCTTCGTGAATATATGAAAGCTGATGCAGCAATTCCCTGCCAAGTACCGGGTCGTCTTCTGCATCCCTTAGACATATATCAATAACATTTCTCCTAAATATCCGCAGCTGTCTTTCTCCTGCTTCCCATAACCTGCAGACAGCATTTCGAAACTCTTTAGCTCTCACGAGCATACGGTGCTCTCCGGTTATCTCCAAATAAGGGTACACAAAAGCAATTATATCCCGATCAGCATATCCCAGCAAAAGCGCCAGTTCTTTCTCTGTTAATCCGTTTTCTGTACAAATGAGATAAAACATCAGACTTTTTATGTAGTCCGTTTTATCTGGAAATCTGCCCAACATCCTTTGCAGAAAGACAATATATAGATCTGCAAGTGCTCCCGCCTGCAAAGCCTGCCTGTACAATAATTTTACGATCGTATTGTATTTCGCCGCAGCGTTTAGTTCGGAGATAAATACATACACATACTCTAATGATATTTCAGCTCTTTTGCGGAAAACCCTGTTTCTTTCTATCCGTTTCCTTTCCCCCTGCTTACCTTCTGCCCAAAGCATTTTTTCAAGCATTCGATATGGATTTATGGATGCATGAGCCAAAAAAGACACATTCTCATTAGAAATCAGTGTCTTATCACTTGTCGTTATGACCATTTTCACATTTTTAGGCAGCTTATCTGGCAAAATAACATTCACAGAAAACATATCCATTATATGTATCTTATCAATTCCATCCAAAATCAGACAACACTTGGAAGGATATAGTGCTGCCGCCTTCATCGTTTCCTGGAATAACTGTACATACTCCTTTTCAGAGCAGGCATCTTCCAGCCTCTTTGCAGGCATTCCATAATATCCATATACCTGTTTCAATAACATCAAAATTACATCACTCAATGTAAAAGCGCCGCATCCTGCAAAAGCAAAGCACATTCCCTGTATATATTGCTCCAGATACATCCGGGCAGCCATGACAGTTTTTCCGCTGCCCTGCCCGCCATAAATACACAATACTTTTCTCGACGTGCTTTCCAAGTATTTATATACATCCGATATCTGTTTATCTTTTACATAATATTTGGTTTTTCTTATGGCATATGCCGTGAGCGCAGAAGGCTTTATTTCTACGGAAATACCATGCACAATACTTAAGACCCATTCAATTACACTGTTTTTAATGTCACTGTAACTGCCAGTCTCCTCGCACCTCTGCCCGGATTGCTGTATCTTGGATAGTAATCCATTAATCCGCCTGTCCCGCTTACCTACATTGTTGTTTATAACAAGAAACAGTCTGCTTTTGTGTGCGAAATTCATTGCATAAAGAAATTCCAGTTCCAAGACACTCACGTTTCGATCAATGGCGTCTGCCAGCATCGGATATTCTTTTTTTAATGTTTCCTGTTCTTCCGTCCCCCTGAGAAATGACTTTATCGGTGTTCCATACTTATGTCCTATAATTCCGATAAACATATTGCTTCCTGCCACTGCTCTCAGGCACATCCGTATCACGTTTTCTGGTTTTGTGTTCTTTGGTATTCCCAACTCAAAATCATACAAATAAAAATAAATTCCATACTGTCCAAGTTCTTCCTCAAGCCTGAAACGCAGTTCATTCCTAAATAAATCCCTGTGACTTATCATCGACTGGTCAAAAGTAGATGACAAGAATAATTTAACTTTTTTCACCTAATTATGTCCTCATTAGTCGTTCTCTTACTGTATTCTGCAGCTTAAAATACTCCGTTTACCCACTCCATAATACACTTGACTGTAATCTCCCTCTGCTCCTCACCACTAATCCCTGGGATTCCATCGCCTTCCTGTATGCCATAACTTCCAAACTGTGCATGACATCCATCCTCTATCTCACATTCCGCCATACTATCCGGCAGATTTGCCAAATTGTTGGAATATTTTTCCATGTCAAGTACACCGTCTCTGCTTCCATAAACAGAGAGTACCTCCAGCCCTGACTGACTGATATCTTCTGTTGAATATGATGCCAAAAGGATAAGACCTTCGTATTCTTCTGCATGCCCGGCTACATAGCTTGTAGCCATGGAACCTCCAAGAGAATGCCCGCCTATATACCAACTCTCAATCTCTGGGAACATCTCCTGTATTCCCTCCGCCGCATCGATGTCCAGTACTGCCAGGTTACACGGCATTTTGACCAGTACACAAAGCATCCCCTGTGCTGCCAGATCGTGGAGCAGTGGCGCATACGCTGTATATTCTACTTTACCGCCTGGATAGAATATCAACCCGGCTACAGGTTTTTCAGGCGAGAAAACAATCATATCCTCCAAGACCTGTGCTACTTTCACTGCCTCATCTGTAACAAGAGCCTCTATTGCAATATCATCTGCATGATAATAATCGCTGACATATACAACACTAATCAAAAAAAGTATTGTCAGGATTCCACAGGCGGCAATCAATATCGCTTTCCATTTTCTACTTTTTCGGCTGCCGCCATCTGTATACCTATACATGCACATCTTCCCCCTATAAAGTTTATCTTGTCATATGTATCACCGCAACCATCTCATCCATACATTAAACAGAATCAGCGCTGTCAAAAAACAGATATTTCCCACTGTAAAAAGTAAAATATAGGCTCCCTTGCGCTCCCCTGCCTCTTTAGCCACATACTTATATGAGATCAAGCTTGCCATAGATGCGATCAGCGTTCCCAGTCCGCCTAGATTCGTACCAATGACCAGACCTGTAAAGTCTTCTGTAAATCCCGACAACAGCAGTGCCGCCGGTACATTGCTGATGATCTGGCTCGCAATAATGGCCGTAT
>JAIEEY010000448.1 GCA_029067205.1 Lachnospiraceae bacterium | reverse complement strand
TATAGAATTATATTTTAACACGGATATCGGTTGTATGCTCCTTTTTTATTTTTCAATATATTTTGAAACACGCCAAATAATGAATATCGCAACGTGCTCCTGTTCATCTACGGGAATCAGCTCAACCAAAATATTGCCAATTTTGAAAACACGAATTCCTTTTGTGTATACAAGACCTCTTGCTTCATAATATTCAATGGCTGAGCCATACTTTGTACCCTGCTTTTTAATATCTTCAAGAATTGCAGGTAAAGAGGCAACTTCGATCGGATCATCCGGCTTCTTTCCTACAGAACAGGCAAGCCAATCCATCTTCAATTGTTCGATCACGCGCATTCCCATTGTGTGATCAGGATCACAATGACTGTAAAAAATATGTTCCACTTTCTGAATACTGGAATTGTTCAATGAAGCATTGATATCTTCCGGCGTATCGATCAATATATTCCCCTCTTCTATAAACAAGCTGCATCCCGTTCTCGCATAAGGAAATCCTTTCTGCCGCGCCTCTGTACATATACGACAGTTACAACATGCTCTTGGCGTGCTGACACAGCCACCGGAACCAAGTATGATCACATTCATATTCTGTCTGCCTCCCTTTTTTCATAAAAAATCAATGTTAGTCTTTCGTTAACGACTTTTGTTTTGCCTGTCTGCCGATATCCCATTTTCTCATACAGATAACAGTTTTTGGGTTCCTGCAAGATTGTGTCCAGTTCCCAATTTCCGTTTCCATGCATTTCTTCACACAGCCGGATTGCTTCCTGTGCAATTCCTTTCCCTTGAAATTCCGGCAACATAAATATTGGGGAAATTCTCTTGTTTTTTCCGGCTTCCTTTTTGTCAACAATGCGAATGGCTCCAACTTTTTGCTGTCCAATACAGATAAAATAGTAAAATGTAAAATCCTGTTTCAAGCGTGCTTCTATTTTTTCCACACTCTCTTTTGCAGGATTTGTGTCATAATCCTGATATTTCTCTAATAATTCCCTGAATGCCTTGATTTGCATGGCGTGTAATTCTTTTGTATCGCTAATATTTGCCCTTAATAATTCTACCTTTATAGTATATATCCTCCATCTTAGATGATATCAATTCTTTTGAGCTCATGTATACTCTTATTTCTGTATATCAAGTCTTCCCTTACAGAAAAGCCAATCTTTTCCCAGAAAATATTACCTGATATATTTTTCTCAAATGCCACCAATGCCACTTTATGTATGCCCTCTGCTTCCAATGCTACAAGCGCTGAATCAACAAGTTTTTTCCCAATACCCTGTCCTCTGTATTCTTCCTTAACAGTAGTGTGATGAATAAAACCTCTGCGTCCATCATGGCCACTCATAATAACGCCCACGATCTCCCCATTGTCTTCAGCAACAAAGCATGTATCAGGATTCCGCAATAAATATTTTGCAATACCTTCCCTTGAATCATCTGTTGTATTTAGCCCCATACCAACTGTATGAATCCACAGATCGTATACTTTTTCATAATCTTCAATATCCATTGTTCTAAATTTCATTGTAGCCACTCCTTATTTGTTCTTGTATACCTGAGCAGGGGAATGCCCTTCTCCACTACTCGCGCCGCCGATGCGCCACTTCAGTGGCATATTTCCCTTGCTTATGCAATTGCATCAGCGTGTGCATAAAAAATGCACTAAACATACAATTGTGTCCAGTGCACCCTAAAATGATCGGCTATAACAAGCATTCTATAACAATTTCAACTTACACTTACCGACCAATATGCACAGACAAACCAGACCTACCTGCATAACTGTGCATCCAATCGGAACACAATTACTTCTAAGTATGTCTGTAATACATATACATATCATTCATTGTAAAATGTAAGTTCTGCATTTCCCTATTCTCCATTATCTTTCATCCCCATAAACAGCAACAATTACTGAATTGATCAGACTCTCACCAGCATCAGGATATTTCTCTATAATAGCCTTTTGGGCAGTCTCTCGCGGCTGTCTAAATTGAAAATAAGTTTCTGCCATATTTCTAATACCCAGTATCAGCCATTGCCTTGCTTTCTCCCTTTCTTCCTCTATAACAGGACCTGCTACATCCATGATCGTCATGATTCCGTCCTCCTTTACCTCCTCCGCAAACTCAATATTACTTGCGCGTGATACTAAATCCATCACTGTTTCCGCATTCTGCTGCTCTGCTTTTGTCCCATACTCACGCACTGACTTATACTGATGTGAAAGCCGCCTTGCATCCTGTATCGTCAATGTTCTCGTCAGCGAACGCAGCCAGATTTGATCATCAAGTTCCTTTGTAACAATAATCTGTAACGGAAATACAGTATGCCCTACTTCATAAATCCCCTTGCACCTACTTGTAATCTCACAACCTTTTTGTCTAAACACTTTGAACAATTTAAGCGGCTTTGCTTCCCGCATGATCGTCATAGTGATATCGTTATCTTTGACTTCATCAACATAGTTTCCTGTTTCTGCCTTATAAAGCGCTGCATACGCCAAGACCTTATACGCCGTATCAATGTTCACTTCATCACCAGGCGATTTATACTCGATGATATTGTGCCCTTTAAAGAAGTCCCTTGCAATCTCACTTTTTAATACTGCGCCTTTCCTGACTTGTATCACTAACATGTCAATCTTTAATGGCTCTTTCCCCAAAATATACTCTCTATGAAAATTGAGCACATCGGCATTATCTGCCAGTTCAAGCTCTGTTGCAGCGCAAAAGGCATTATGCCAGCGAATACTCTCCTCATCTTTTGTGTCTGGCTGCTGCTCCAATCTATATCACCCCACTATGCTTTCATTGTATCGTTTTGATGAAAAACTGTCAACATCATTTCAGTGGAAATTTTTCTGTTCAGCAAGCGGCCTGCGTTCAAGCAATAATTCCATATACATCAGCAAACAAGGCAGCCACTTCATAAATTTTCGTGAAGTGGCTGCCTTGTTAAACACACATTTTATAATATTAAAACCGCTTGATCTTTTTCGTCGTATTCTTCTCGAACTCCGTCTCGCGCACTTTGAGCTTAAACACCCTCTTGTAAAGCGGCGCCCCTTGATTATAAGCGTCTATAATCTTCTGTAGTTCACCCTGAATATCCTTGATCTTCTTCTTTGCAGCATACTCATAATCCGGGAAAATCTCGGCTTCGATCGCGTTTTCACTCTCACGCACAAGCACCTCCTGGATCAGACGGTTTTCGCCGAGTTTATTCTCGATCTCCTCCGGTGAGACATTCTCGCCATTTGGTGTGATGATCAGGTTTTTCTTGCGCCCTGTCAGGAAAATATATCCATCCTCGTCCACATATCCGAGATCGCCGGTCTTTAACCAGCCGTCAGCCAAGGTTTCCTCTGTCTCTTTTGGCATGTTATAATAGCCCTGCATGACACTGGAACCCCTTACCCAGATCTCCTCGTCCACAACTCTTGCCTCACAGTTTGGCATCAGCTTGCCTACAGAACCATCTTTCATATACTCGCCATAGTTTGTACTGATCACAGGTGAGCATTCTGTCATGCCATAGCCTTGCCAGATTGTAATGCCATACTTTTTAAACATATCCAGATAGGCCGGATTGAGATATGCACCGCCGCTGCACACTGTATGGAACTGTTTTCCAAAAACCTTTGCCTTGACAAGCGGCGCCGGAATCCAGGAAGCTTCCTCAAGCTTCTTGGCAAGTGTCTCGATCATCAGCGGAACCATCAGGATCATATTCGGCTCAAACAGTTTGATGTTCTTCGCCACACGCAGCAGTGAGTCATTGATGCAGATCACGGAACCGATCGAGATTCCCTTTAAGATATCCATGCTGAGACAATATGCATGGTGAATCGGAAGTACTGACAGGATCACCATACCAGATTCAAGCCCCATGTCCAGACAGGTCGCATTCTCCGCGAGATTTCTATGTGTGAGCATAACGCCTTTACTCTTCCCTGTCGTGCCCGATGTAAACATGATGGTTGCAAGCTGATCTGGCTGTGGTGTGTAGTCAAATCCGGCGTTCTGCCCACCGATCAGTTCCCACATCGCCTGTTCCTTCTCCACACCATGCGGCTCGCCCATGCAGATAATGTGCTCCAGCTTCCCACAGCGCTTTGCTGCCATCTCTGCCACACCTGCTTTCGCTTCATCATAAACAAGCGTTGTGGCATCTGCGCGGTCAATCAGCTCGCACAAGTCTGCCTCAGAAAGATTTGCGTCCAGTGGGACAACCACACTACCGCTGTCCGCCACGCCAAAGTACGCAACTACCCATGAGTAGGAAGTCGGTCCCACGATGGCAATATGTTTTCCCTGCTGCCCCAAAGCTGCCAACGCGGCCGAAAAACACTCTGTATCATTCTTTAACTGCGTATAGGTCTTTGCCTCAATCTTCACTTCCTTCTTACCGCTTCCATCATTGCCCTTCACTTTATAGCGGAACGCATCCTGTGGTCCAAAATCCTGTTCCGCAGCTACCAGCAGTTCCCGTATCGTACTATACATTTTGCTCATATATTCAACCATGCCTTTCTCTCTTTCATCGAGTAGGGGAATACCGCACCCCTGTGCATAAAAACTATTTGGTGCCCCATATGAATTATGCAGACACCAAACAGACAATTCGTTACTGTGAAATTTTCTCGAGATAGTCTGCTGCCTCCTGCACAGTGCGGATATTTGCAGCCTCCTCTGGATTGATCTCGATATCCAGCTCTTCCTCAACCTCACCAAGCATACTCATAAAGTCGAAAGAACTAAATCCCAAGTCCTCCATAAAACGCGACTCTGGTCTGATGTCTTCCTTCTTCACCTCGACATAATTCGTTATGAACCCTACTAATTTCTCATACATTGCTATTCCTGCCTTTCCTTTATCGGAGCACCCTCATAAACCCGATTTGGGAACACCCCTTTTATTTATAGTTACACGATTATATTATCATAAAAACAATGCCAATGAAATCAATTCTATCTAAATCAGTTTTATCACTGCGCCAATCTTGAGATTCGGATTCTCAATTCCCTTGAACATGATCTTGCACATGTAGTAATAGAACAGCTCAAGCGTCTCCCTGCTGTATGCTTTCGTCTGGTGTTCAAAGCTGAAGTCCAGACCATTGTCCTCCGGTCTGTGCATCACTGTAAGATAGAGATTTCCCCCATAATAACCATTGCCATATCTCTTTGTCTTATAGCGGATATCTCCCAGATCAACCAGACCTTTTTCGCGCAGTGTAGCCGGCTGATATGTGAGCGCCATTGTCTCATATCCCATACCTCTCGGGGCGTTATATGCTTCGCGTTCATAGTTCATACATTCTACAGGGTCAATATTCACATAACGGAAAATCTCATTCTGTTTATCCCTGATCTCGAAAATACCTTCCAAGAAGCTCTTGTCCTCAGAAATAATTGTCCGAAACGGCAGACTGTGAATACGCGTACCGCCTGATTTCTTTTCCGAAAGAGTTGCCCTGCGTGCATACGCCACCATCATGGAAACATCATCGCAATTATTCATCTTCTGCAGATAGGTACGGATTCCCATGATCAACAGACATTGCAGTGAGACGTGCTGCTGCTCACAAAAGTTCATCAGTCTCTGTGTGGGCTCTCCCTCCAAATGGAAAATGTCAATTTCTGCTGTAAAATCGCCTGATGTAGTGGGCGCAGCCCTGAGATTCGGATTGCCTGCTGCCCTTCTTGCCTCATCCAGACATTTCCTGCCCTCAATACCATTGTAAATTGGCTCGGGAGCTTCAAATATTTTATGGAAGTACTCTCTGTCCCTCGCCTGCGCCTTGCTTCCCGCCTCATATGCAAAATCCTTCTCAAGCTGTTCAATATAGGATCGTGTATCAGCCGGATAAGGCACATTTTCAAAATTTGCACTACAGTACAGCTCTATGACATCCTTCATAAAACCGATCAGTGATTGTGCATCAAGAAATCGGTGATCCCCTACGAGAAACATACCTTCAAAATTATCGGGCGTCTTGATGATGACTACCCTGTTCATCGGTTCATCCTGCCCAAATGGAATGCGTGTCCACTTTGTCATCTCGGCATCTGCCTCCTCCATGGTCTTGCCGGAGAAGTCCACAAACTCAATCTCACGCTCCTCTTTATCTACAATGTACTGATACCATGTCTTCTCTTTCTCATCATATACAAGTCTTGCACGCATGGATTCATTGCGCTCATACGCCTTGTAGATTGCTTTCCTGAGTTCATCAACATTCAACTCAAACTCTATGGTAAGGCTGCTCCCGACATTTAGAATTTCCTTTCCCGGGCAATAGTCCGAGTAATAAAAATGGTACTTCTGCGCCGCTGTCAATGGGTATGTCTTATATCCTTTTCTCGTTTTCATGATATTCCTCCATGCTTTTTCACATTATTTCTCCAAAGAACTCATTCAATGCCTGCTCATATTTTTCTGTATCTTTATAATAGCTCTCTGCATGCGCTGCGCCCTCCACGACCAGCATCTTCTTTGGCGATGCACAGCAGTCATAAATCTCCTGGCACATATGATATGGCACAAACGTATCTTTTGTACCGTGAATAAATAAAATAGGAACTTTTGCATGTGCCACCTCACGTTTTGCATTGCACTCGTCCATTCCATATCCGGCAAGCCTCTTGTTCACTGCGTCCGCCCCCTGTATCACCGGAAACGCCGGCAGATGGTACATATTGTGCAGCACATGTGTGAAAACCTCCTTCGGAGATGTAAAAGCGCAGTCAGAAACGATCCCCTTAACCTGCTCTGGCAGATCCAACCCACTTGTCATCAGTACTGTAGCTCCGCCCATGCTCGTTCCATGAAGAATGATCTCAACCTCATCGCCAAGCTCCTGGATCACCCAGTTAATCCATACAAGCGCATCCTTTCTGTCAAGACAACCAAAGCCAATATACTCGCCCTCACTCTCTCCGTGTGCTCTCGCATCTGGCAGAAGCATCGCATAGCCATTCTTGAGATAGTAGTCCGATAATCCGATATAATCAGACATTCCCTTGCTCGTATATCCGTGAAAGCAGATCGCGATCTTTTTCTTGTTTGCGCCTTGATCAATCGCAGGAAAATACGTTGCATGAAGTTTAAGATTGTCGAATGAAGTTTGATACACATCCTCGTGAGTCTGCGCCAGCATAAACGCCTTTCTTTTCTCCAAAAATGGCGCGTACTGGCTCCAGTCCGTCCCTGCCATCTTGATGGTCTTCTCCACTTTTGCATTGGTGCGTTTCATTGTTCTCTGGTAAAAATACGCGGTTTCTCCGATGCCTGCTGCCGCGAGGATTCCTGCACAGGTCATCGCTTTTTTCAATAATTTCATTGTCTGCGCCTCCACACTGCACGATTATGTTATTTCTTATCAGCCTTTTTCTTCTCTTCCTTCTTCGCCTCTTTTGCTTCCTTTTTCAGCTCTTTCTTCTTCCGCTGAATGATCTCATTTAGTTTGAGTGCCTTATCAATGTTGCCCTCCACCTTCAGCTTCTGTGTCGTAAATGCCCAGACCGGATCCATCTCGCCCGCTGCTATCTTTTCAAGCACAGACGGTTTGCAGATGAACATCGCATCCCTGTCATAGTATTCATATGGTTCCACATAGAGTACACCGTCCTTTACCTCGACATAGAACGCGCCTCCTGCTTCCTCGTCCTCAATATTAAACTGATATGCAAGATGCTCCTGAATATCGCTCACATCGGCTCCCATAAATTTCCCCTTGATCTCATAAAAAAAATCTGCGTAAGTCATGTTTTCCCTCCATAAATAAATTAAAAAACTTACTGTTGAATCCTGAAAACTACATCGAACCCTGATCGAATGTTTTTCAACTTTTTTCGACTATTAGTCGACTCTGTTTTCTATTATCTTATCATATTTTTCGACCGTCGGTCAAGTAAATTTTCCCCGAATTTGTGCTTCATTTTCTTTCATTTTTGTAACACTATTTACAATTGTTCCCACATTGCAAATGTGCTATACTTTAATCATATACCCACAAATTCATAACAGAAAGGTGGCATCGTCCATGCCTGACACCAAAAAAACTGAGAAAAAATACAATCTGATTCTGGACGCACTGCAGCAGCTCCTGGAAGAAAAGAAAATACAGAACATCTCTGTCAGCGAGATTGCCCACAAAGCAGGCATCGGAAAGGGAAGCATCTATTACTATTTTCCCTCGAAAGACGCCATCCTGGACGCGCTCATAGAACGCAGCTACGAGCAGCCGCTTCTCACTGCCAAAACGCTCGCCGCGCAGACAGAAGTTTCCCCGTTTACACGCATGGCAATGCTCTTTCAGGCATGTCAGACTTCCTCGACTGCCTTTATCAAGCAGAATAATAGCTCCTCAGACAGCGCCAGTGCACAGGATCTGGCTTTTTTGCACCAGAAATATCTCGCACATGTCGTGTCTGAGCTAAAGCCCGCCCTGACTGAGATCATAAAACAGGGAATCGAAAACGGCGAGATCCACTTTGACTCCCCCGCCGCCCTTGCAGAGATTGTATTGATCGTGATCGCCGTAAAGCTTGACAATTCCCTGCTTCCCTCCACCCCTGCAGAAACAGCGGAAACTTTGCAGGGACTTATCACCCTTCTGGAAAAGGGAACTGGTATCGCTTCCGGAACACTTAGTTATCTCTCGCTGACCCCATATATGAAATAAAAATTGAGCAGGCATGCCTGCTCAATTTTTATTATGCACACGGGCACCCAAAGGAAGTATGTCAGCTGGAGCTGACGGGTGCTCGACGCACGAGTAGGGGAAAGATTTTCCCCTACTCGATTAATGTCGCTTTTTGCAGTTTTTTCACCAGGTACACAAACTCGTCCTTGTAATCGTCTTCATCTGTACCTACTTTCTTGAGCAGCTCGCGGACATTCTCAAACGAAGCGTCACCCTTATATTCGCTGTCCCTCAGAATCAGCCCAAACTCTGCAACTGCTGCCGCAAAGTAAAAGTCCTCAGACGGCTTGCTTGTGTAATCCTCCTCTGTGACCGGATATTCCTTCAAGAGACTTTCGTCTGCATCCGGCTCCTTGTAGCGTATTTTCAGGTTCAGCCACTCACCATTTTTGACGCCTGCGTCACTTTTGTTGTCCTGATACTTTAGTTCTGTTTCTGATATTTCCTGCTCAGAATCCACTGGAATAATCTCATAGAGCGCTGTCACCATATGCCCTGCACCGATCTCTCCGGCATCTTTCTTATCATCATCAAAATCCTCCGCTGCGAGAGCCCTGTTCTCATATCCCAACAGGCGATAACCCTTGACATATGCCGGATTAAACTCCACCTGGAGCTTCACGTCCTTTGCAACTGTCACAAGTATCGCACCCATCTGCTCAACGAGCACCTTCTTTGCCTCACTGATGGAATCAATGTACGCATAATTTCCATTGCCGCAGTCTGCAAGTATCTCCATCTTATTATCCTTGATATTCCCCGTTCCAAAACCAAGTACGGACAAGTACACACCGGACTCTTTCTTTTTTGTGATCAGTTCATGCAGTTCGCTCTCACTGCTGGCTCCCACATTCAGATCGCCGTCCGTAGCAAGGATCACGCGATTGTTCCCGCCCTTGATAAAATACTGTTCCGCGAGTGCATATGCAGTTTCGATGCCGGCTGAACCGTTCGTGGAACCGCCTGCCTCCAGTTCATTAATCGCCTCGATGATTTTTTCTTTATGTTCTCCGCTCTCCCCTTCCAGAATCACCCTGTCTGAACCTGCATACGTCACGATCGACACAGTGTCCTTCCTGTCAAGTTCCTGAACCAGCATGGAAAAAGATTTCTGCAAAAGAGGAAGCTTGTCATCCGTATACATGGAACCTGAGACATCAAGCAGAAAAACCAGATTGGAGTCCGGCGCCTCACTGAAATCAATCTCCTTTGTCTTTAATCCGATCTGTAAAAGCTTTGCATCCCCATTCCATGGGCAGTCGCCGAGGACAGTCGTGACGCCAAACGGCTCATTTTTCTTTGGAAGCCGATAGTCATAGGAGAAATAGTTGAGCATCTCCTCGATGCGGACAGCCCCTGACGGAATCGCATCCAATGAATACCCTGCCTCAATCATACGCCGGATATTGCTGTACGATGCCGTATCCACATCTGCTGAAAAAGTTGACAATGGATTGTTTGCAACGGATTGAAAACCGGGCTCCTCCACTGCGTTGTACTCCTCTGTATTCCATTTATATGATTCCGCAGCCTCATCCGGAACGCCTGCAAAATCAGCGGCGGCATTTGTGACAGTCATATCATAAGATACCTCCTTCTGCGCAGTCTGCACAGAGTTTGAAATGTACCTGTCTGAAGCCGCTCCATCAGCCGAACCTGCGTTGTTGGTACTCGAATCCATATTTGTCTTCACATCCATCGATGGCGTATTTGATGGATTATTAGCCCCTCCAGAACTGCCCCCACACGCCGAAAGTGACACTACCGTCATAATTACACTCAGCAATACACAAACTTTTTTCTTTTTCATAATCTTCCCATCCTTTCCCTTGCTTTTTAATCAAACATTTCACTATCATTATTTGATCAAAAAGGTCTGTCCCGCACATTGCTTGTCAGTTTTTTACTCCTGATATCCAATATACGAAACAGACCCTGGAATTTTATGGGACTTTTTTTATTTTTTACATACTTTTCTTTAATTCGGCATTGGTCTGCTCCACATTCATCTTAGAAAGCACAAACGTTATGATCAGACTGATGATCAGCGGAAGCCAGAGATACATAAAATACAGCATCTGAATACACGAATCTGCCTGTACTGCCGCGGTTCCGTCAAATCCGCTTGCAGCCAAAAGCCAGCCAGCAGCTGCGGTTCCAAGACCTCCGCCCAGCTTCACACCCAATGACGTACAGGAATACATTGTCCCGTCAACCCTCTTGTGCTTTGTCAGATAGGTATACTCCGAACAGGAAGCGATCACCGCATTCATATCCCCCTGCCACGGCCCCTGTCCAAACGCCGCAACCGCGGTAAACAGCAGCATCAGTGGAACACTGCCCAGATATCCCGCTACGATTACAAGCCCTCTGCCAAGCGTACCGAGCATATAACCCCTTAGATTTAATTTGTACATACCTTTCCATTTTGCCACCAGTGTTGGTGTGAATACAAGCGCAATGATCAGCGGAATATTGACCGCCCACGAAAATACGCCATACAGATTTTCATTTTTCAGGACATAAGTCATATAGTAGATACCCATATTGATCATGGCTGTATAAATCTGCTGCAAAATATACACACCGCAGATCATCAGGTAAAATTTATTGGCGATCAACAGCTTTGCCGCTTCAGCCAGACCGTATTTTTCTGATGGTTCCGCCTCTCTCTCCACACCATTTTCAGATGCGTTTAACTCTGCCTCCGGAAGTTCCTTGACTGACAGAACCGAGAGCGTATTGACCACCAGACCAATCACTGCATAGATGATGGCAGTCGTCCTCCACCCCGA
>JAIEEY010000447.1 GCA_029067205.1 Lachnospiraceae bacterium | reverse complement strand
ATAATAAATAGTTTGCCCTAAGAATCCACTTGCACCTATAATTAAATATCTCATTTTCAATCTCCAGTTCATTCATAGTTACCTCCTCAAACTTCGATTTGTTGAATTCTTCTAGAGTTCCTTACCACAGACGCATACACATTTCCAATAAATTTTGCAAAATCTCTTTACTTTTGTTTCTGAATGGCTTCATTGTATCATTTTGTGCATGTTTTGTCTAATGTAGTTCATGGAAGATTTTTGGCTGGAAAATTATAATTAGAGTACAAAAAGTTGCGAGAGATTATTGAAAAAGGAGGGTGCACAATGAACATACCAAGACATTACGAAAATCTCAATGTGCTGCACGAGAATACGATGCCTGCCAGAGCGTATTACATTCCGGCGTCGGGGAGGGTGGATACCTCTGCCGGAAACAGGGAAAAGTCTGACCGGATACAGATGTTGAACGGGAAATGGAAGTTTCGTTATTACAGAAGTGTCTATGATCTGAAGGATGCATTTTATGCGCCGGATTATGACACTTCCGACTTTAACCTGATAAATGTTCCCAGTGCATGGCAGATGGAGGGATACGATAGGCATCAGTACACAAATATCCGTTACCCCTTTCCGTTCGACCCGCCGTATGTTCCGCATGATAATCCCTGCGGTTCATATGTGTATACGTTTGACTATCATGAAGATGCAAAGGCGCCAAAGGTTTATCTGAATTTTGAGGGGGTGGATTCCTGCTTCTATGTCTGGCTGAATGGTACTTGTATCGGATATAGCCAAGTATCTCATGCGACGAGTGAATTTGATGTGAGCGGTGTGATTACGGAAGGTCAAAATAAACTGGCGGTGTTAGTACTGAAATGGTGTGATGGAAGTTATCTGGAGGATCAGGATAAATTTCGCATGAGCGGGATCTTCCGGGATGTGTATCTGCTGAAACGTCCGGCACAGGCGGTCAGGGATTATTTTGTCAGAACAGAAACCGGCAGAGCTTCCAGCGAGGATATGGCAGAAGTATCAGTCAGGCTGGAATACTTTGAGAAGATTGTTCCGACGCAGGTACGCATTTACGATGCAAAGGGAATGGTTGCTGCGGAAGGCAAAGTCGAAAGAACGGAAACTGCTTCAAATACTAAAGTTACAGAAATCAAGTTAGGGATAGCAAACCCCATTTTATGGAACACGGAGGAACCATATCTCTATACTCTGGTGCTGGGGACAGAATCAGAGACAATTACGGATCATGTGGGGATTCGAGAGATTTATATAGAGAATAAAATAGTATATCTGAACGGAAGAGCAATCAAATTCCGAGGTGTTAATCGGCATGACTCCGATCCGGTCACTGGTCCTGTTGCCAGCACGGAACAGATGAAAAAGGATCTGATGCTAATGAAGCAGCATAATTTCAATGCGGTTCGGACGAGCCATTATCCGAATGCACCAGTCTTTTACGAGCTCTGTGACAGGTATGGGTTTCTGGTGGTCGATGAGGCGGATCTTGAAAGCCATGGGCCTTCCGAGATTTTTCATAAGGACTACAGTGATTCCAACAAATTTCATCACTGGAATGGACCGATTGCGGATAATCCTGAGTGGGAGGAGGCAATTATGGACAGGGTGCAGCTCTGCGTCCATCGGGACAAGAATCGCCCCAGCGTCGTGATCTGGTCGATGGGCAACGAGAGTGCGTATGGGTGCAATTTTGAGCAGGCGCTGCAGTGGACGAAATCGTTTGACAGCAGCAGGCTGACACATTATGAAAGTGCCAGATACCGGAACAGGGACAAGCAATATGACTATTCCAGTCTGGATCTGTACAGCAGAATGTATCCTTCCATGGAGGAGATCAGAACGTACTTGCAGAATGCACCCACGAAGCCGTTTATTCTGTGCGAGTATTGTCATTCGATGGGAAACGGACCAGGAGATCTCGAGGATTATTTTCAGATGATTGATCAGAATAGGTTTATGTGTGGCGGCTTTGTGTGGGAATGGTGCGACCATGCTGTTGCATACAGGGAGGCTGACGAAGGCAGAACAGTTTATTATTATGGCGGCGATCACGGGGAGCTTATTCATGATGGAAATTTCTGCATGGACGGGCTGGTGTATCCCGACCGCACACCGCATACCGGACTATTGGAATACAAAAATGTGTATCGCCCTGCCAGAGTGGTATCGTTTGACCAGCGCACACAGATTTTGAAAATCAGGAATCATATGGAGTTTACGGATTTGGCAGTGTATACGGAAATCCGGTATGAAGTAAGCTGTGATGGCGTATGTGCGGAGACGGGGACGATCCTGCCATTTTCAGTGATGCCAGGACAGGTTGGCAGTGTGCGTATGGGTATTTCGATCCCTCCACGGGGACAGTCTTATCTGAAATTGTATTATCATATGCGCCATGGGACAGAGCTGGTACCGGCGGGATATCTGCTGGGTTTTGATGAGATTTTGCTGGACACGGAGGATAACAGAAACCAGACGGCCGTGAGTCTGATGGAGGAAGCGCAAGGAAATGCAGAGATTACAATACGGGAAACAGATACGGAGGTATTTTGTACAGGTAAGAATTTCGTATATACATATGATAAACGTACAGGATTATTTTCCAGTCTCAGCTATACAGGAGCCGAATATCTGAATCGTCCGATGGAGCTCAATATCTGGCGTGCTCCGACAGATAACGATATGTACATAAAAAAGGAGTGGAAAAGGGCGCGTTATGACCATGCTTATACAAGGGCTTATAACACAGTAGTACAGAAGACAGAATCATTTGTGGCGATCAACAGCATTGCGTCGATTCTGGCAGACTCCGTTCAGCAAATGATGAATGTGTGTCTGACATGGCAGATTGATGGCAATGGAAGTATCCGCTCGAGTATTTTGGTGAAGCGTGATATGGAGTTTCCAGTTTTGCCGCGGTTTGGAATCCGGCTGTTTCTTAGACAGGAGTTTGACAGGATATCATATTATGGCATGGGTCCTACGGAGAGTTATCGGGACAAACACAGGGCGGCGAGTCATGGACTGTACCGCGTGAAAGTGAGAGATTTATACGAGCCATATCTTTGCCCGCAGGAAAACGGGAGTCATATGGATTGTGATTTTGTGATTGTATCGGACGGCGGGTTTGCGTTGGCGGCAGCTTCGAATCGACCATTTTCATTTAACGCTTCTGTTTATACACAGGAGGAGCTGGAGAGGAAAGCACATGAATATGAGCTGGAACCATCCGGCAGTACAGTATTATGTCTTGATTATGCGCAAAATGGAATTGGTTCGAACAGCTGTGGACCAGAGGTGTTATCCCAATACCAGTTTAATGAGGAAGAATTTTTGTTTGAGATCAAGCTGGTGTTGTCAGGGAAGGGCAGCATGGAGGAATTGACTTGGTACGATCAAGAGATGAAATAGTAATAGAATGATTAGGAAAGGAGTACTTTAATGGAAGAGAAAAGATATTTGAAATGGTATAACAAGGTGGGATATGGTTCCGGCGATATCGCAGGGAATGTGGTATATGCATTTTTGTCCTCGTTTGTCATGATCTATCTGACAAACACCGTCGGACTCAATCCCGGTATTGTCGGAACCCTGATCGCGGCCTCGAAATTCTTTGACGGCGTGACGGATATTTTCTTCGGCGCTATGATTGACAAGACAAAAACAAAGCTGGGTAAGGCAAGACCTTGGATGCTCTACGCGTATATTGGCTGTGCGGTCACACTGGTTGCAATTTTTGCCATTCCTGTCGATCTGGGTAAAACGTCGCAGTATATTTGGTTCTTTATCGCGTATACTTTATTAAATGCGGTATTTTACACTGCTAACAATATCGCGTACTCGGCGCTGACCGCACTGGTGACAAAAAACAGTAAGGAACGGGTGCAGATGGGCTCCTATCGCTTTATCTTTGCCTTTGCGACAAGCCTGTTGATCCAGTCCATTACGG
>JAIEEY010000446.1 GCA_029067205.1 Lachnospiraceae bacterium | reverse complement strand
ACTTTTAAATAATATTTTTTTGTCTTTTCAATTTGCTTATCTGCGCCTAATAATCAGGAAAAATACAACAAATGAGCAGGGCGCACCCTGCTCATTTTATAAATCTTTAATTCACCACCAACAGATAGATCATCGTAAGCCCCAGTCCCACGCAGAACATAAACAAACCAAACGACAGGCTGCGCTCAATGATACGGAAATTCTCAAAGATATCTGTCCCCTTCATCGCGAGCTTATGCTCATAGTTCTTCGGCTCATAGTCCTCTTTTCGCATAACTGCATAATAAAGCAGCCGCATGCGTTCCATGCTGTACCCAATGCGATGCGTCACACGGTTTCCCTCTGGCAGTTCATATGGCAGCGCCCGATCGCTGTAGACTGTATTTCGCAGGATTACGACAGCAATATCCACAATACTGTCCAAAATTCTTGAAATGATCCCCAGCACAAACGGCACTGCTGTGTAAAACACTGCCCTGTACACATATTTCTCCATATTGAGCCATGCCGGAAAGACATCGCGGTATCCCTCCTTTTTTTTATTCGAAAAAACACCACGCAGCATCATAATCCGAACCACAAGGAAGTAAACCACCACACCGACCGTTATGGAAATCAGCGCGCCCGACAGATTCTTCAACGAATAATAATGAATATTCTCTTTCTGCTGTTCCAACAATTCACTCAGTCCGAAACGCACAAGCCCGTACTCCGCAACAGGCTTCGCCACCCGATTGGGCAGCATTCCAATAAATGGAATCGGCAGCGCACAGACACCGATCGCGAACTTGCTCAGTACTGAGGCATAATTCCTCTTTGCATCATATGCCTCCTGTACTTTCTTATCGCTGTTTTTTTCTATAAAAAGCACCACAAAAAGCTTTGTCATATAAGCAACTGTCAGTCCGCCAGAGAATAGAAACAAAGCTTCCGACACCTTCATCAATCCAGATGTCGCCGAGAGCATAGGCTCTATGGAACTCCCCTCCGCAAGCGTCAACAGTGCGCCATATTCGGCAATACTCTCGTGCAAAAGCGTCTTGCTCACATACCCGTTCAGAAACGGAATCCCGCCGACACCAGCCGCCGCCAGCACAAATGTCACCAGCAGAAACGGTTTCCTGCGCCCAAAACCGCGCACCTGATTCAACTCATAGCTCCCCACCTGCATAAAAATCACACCTGCCACCATAAAAAGAACCAGTTTCACCAGAGAATGATTAAGCATATGAAGGCATGTACCGTTGACTGCCATACCAAATACCTTTGTAATCTCTGCAACAACCTCACTATCCATATACCACACGCCGTCCATGCCAGACAGCACATCCGCATATTGTGCGGCATTCGTCCACATCAAATACTCCGCAAGCAGCGACTGCATCCCCACACCTGTCAATATAAAACCTATCTGTGACATAGACGAATACGCAAGCGTCGTCTTAAAATTATTGCTCATCACGCCCCTGATACCGCCAAGTACCATCGTGACAATGCCAACCATCAGGATAAACACCCCCCAGCTGCCCTGCATTGGGAGCACATCAAGCGTCACCAGCATGATTCCAAAAATTCCCGTCTTACTCAAGACTGCCGACAAAAGTGCCGTCGCAGGCGAAGGAGCCTCCGTATATGACTGTGGCAGCCATACATGCACTGGAAAAGCGCTCGCCTTCGCGCCAAAACCCACAAACATACAGCCCGCCGCCACAAACATCCATGTGATATTCGCTCTGCTGTCGCTGACCATCATCACCATAGTATTTCCAGCCATCGTATCAAATGAAAGCGTACCAAGCTGGCTATACACGATAAACAGCCCCATCAGGATAGCCATACCACCCGCGATGGCAATTCCCAGGTATGTCCCTGCCGCATACAGAGCCTCTCTCGTCTGCCTGTGTGCTACCCACACAAACGAGGTAAAGGACATGATCTCAAAGAAAAAGAACAGTGTAAACAAATCAGCTGCGTAGAAAATGCCCATCGTAGCACCCAGAGTCAACAGATTGAACAAATCATATTTTATGACATTTGTGTCATTTCTCATATACTCATACGAAAACAGCGATGTCACAAACCATGCAAACGCAGTCAGCACACCAAAGATCCCACGAAAACCCGAATACATAAAATGTAGACCAAGACCGCCCACGCCGGAAACGTCGAAAACGTCAATCGAAATCCCCCTAAGGTCACAGACCATCAGATTTAACGCCATCACAAGCTCAACCGCACTGGCAAGAATCATAATCAACGCACATGCTTTCTTTTTATCTTTTATCTTCACACGCGACATAAACCAAACTACAACACATATCCCAAAAGGAAAGAGTACTGTCCAAAACGTATTCCCCATATCCAATTTCCTCCTTCCTATATCCTTCCTAATGCCACGAACCGAAGGAAATCCACAATCGGCACATTGTAAACACCAAACACCACCATTAATATCACAAACAGAAACAGCGGCAGGAGCATTCTCCAGTCCGGATCATGAATATCATCATGCAGTTTCCCATAGTCGAAATCATTTCCTGGAAAATATGCCCTGATCACAATACTAAGCATATAAATTGCCGTGAGAAGCGCTGAGATCAACAATCCGCCCACACCCACAACCGCCAGGATATCACCACTCTCAAAGGCAGCCTTCGCAAGGTGCCACTTCGATACAAAACCGCACATTCCAGGCACTCCCATCAGCGCAAGCGCAGAAACCGTAAATATCCCAAAGACCTTTGGCATCTTCCTCGCCATACCATCAATCTCGTGTACATAATTCGCATGTGCCTGTGTGATCATCGCGCCGGCACAGAAGAAGGAACAGATCTTCATCACACCATGGAAAACCATATGGCATAATGCCCCGACCAGACCAAGCGGCGTCATGATCAATACACCAAACAAAATATATGACAGATTTGATATCGTCGAAAACGCAAGTCGGCGTTTGATGTGCGTCTCCTTCACCGCCATACTACACCCGTACACAATCGTAAATATGACAATGCACAGCAGCAGATACTGCGCCCATGTCCCCCGCAAAAAATCAGTGCCAAAACTATAATATGTCAAGCGCATGATCGCAAACGCACCTGACTTCACAACTGCAACCGCGTGCAACAGCGCTGTGACCGGTGTCGGCGCCACACCCGCCTGCGGAAGCCACGAGTTAAACGGACAGACCGCCGCCTTGACACCAAACCCCAGAAATGCCAGCACATATACAAACAGCAGCAAATCCTTCTTATCACCAATCTGTGTCAGATTCAGCACACCGCCGTACATAAATGCAAGACTGTCACCGTACACCACCAGGAAAATCAGACCAATAAAGGCAAACGCCGCACCGCCGAGTGAATAGTAGAAATATTTTCGGCTTGCAAGCACTGCCTCCCTCGTAAGTGTATGCATTACAAGCGGAACCGTCACCAGAGTCAAAAGCTCATAGAAACAGTACATTGTCAGCATGTTTCCCGACATGGCAATGCCAAGCGTCACACCATAGGTCGTCGTGTAAAAAAGATAGAAAATATTTTCATGGACACGCCCATTTTGCTCATGCTCCATATAGGGAAACGAATACAGCGTCGCAAGTGGCCAGAGCGTCGACACAAGTCCTGCAAAGACAATGCCCATGCCGTCTAATTTGAGGGAAAGATCAAGCTTTGCACCTGCAAAATTGATCACCCTGATCAGCTCCGTGGTGCCTTGCCACAGCAGCACATAAGTTAGCAGCGTGTTGAGCAGCACATAGGCAAAAATATAGCACTGCTTCTGCCTCTTATCCTTAAACTTCAAAAACTGCAACAGCAAACCACCCACAAAAGGAAGCAGTATCACAGTAAGCATCAGACCTAAAATCATTTGATATACCCTCCCTAAAATAGATTGGCAGCAATCCCGTTTTGTATCAACTGGATCAAAGGCGTAGGATACAACCCCAGCACAAGTGTGATTACAGCCAGAATCACAATCGGCACCAGCATCAACAGTTTGGGTTCCTTATAATCGTTGCGCACTGCGTTGTAATCTGGTTCCATCAGAAAACCGCGAATACTAAGCGGAAGCAAATATCCTGCCGTCAGAAGGGCTGAGATCAAAAGCGCTGCTGGACCAACCCATGAAAGTCCGGCAATCCCACTCTCAAGGCACCCTGTTGCCAGATACCACTTGCTGATGACACCGCTTGTTGGCGGAATACCGATCAATCCAAGAGAGGCAATCGTATAAGACCAGAAAAGGATAGGCATCTTCTTCCCAAGTCCCACAAAATCGTTGACTTTCGTCCTTCCAGTCGTAAAGATCAGCGCCCCCGCTGACAGAAACAATGCACTCTTAATAACCGCATGAAACACTACATGCAGCAGACTTCCTGTAAATGCTGTCGCATTCAGCATGGAAAGCCCCAATAAAATATAGGAAAGATTCGACACCGTCGAGTAGGCAAGCCGCTTTTTCAACACCTTTTCCTTAAAGGCAAGCGACGAGCCCATCAGGAGTGTCACAATCGCGAGAACCGCCCACGCTGTCTGAACCCATGTCCCGCGTAGAAAATCTGCACCAACATAATAGTACACAACCCTGATGATCGCAAAGACACCACCCTTCACAATAATACCAGACAGAAAAGCCGAGGCCGGAGCCGGAGCTACAGGGTGTGCCGTCGGAAGCCACGCATGGAGCGGAAAACATCCTGCCTTTACACCAAAACCTACAATCATTAAAAATACTGCCACAAGGCAAAATTGTGTATTTCCTGACCAGATAACCGCATCCATGTCAAGCCTGCCACCCGCTGCAAAATCCAACATATGCGCATCAAGCTCACCCGTAAATGAACCTCCGCGCCATAAAGGTGCATCCACATAGACGCATTTATATAGAAAATAAATACCAAATAGCGCCATGTACGCGCCGCAGAAGGAGTAAAACAGATATTTCAATCCCGCCATGACCGCCTCTTTTGAACCCGAGTGAATCACCAGCGGCATTGACGCAAGTGTCATAAACTCATAAAACAGATACAACGTCACAAGATTTCCTGAAAAACACAGCCCCATCAGCACACCAAACGTGATCAGATAAAAGCTGTAATACCGCTTCTCGTTTTTTTCATGTGACATATAGATAAAAGAGAAAAATCCTGCCAGCAGAAACACCAGAACCACAATACTGGCAAAAATCTCCCCAAGGCTGTCAATCTCAAAATACACTGGTATCTCATCTACCAGTCGAAACAATACCAGGCTATTTCCAGCTGCACCGCTGATCGCATACACAGCCAGAAGCGCACTCACGACAAATGACACCCCTGTCACTTTTAGAAGGCTTGCCCTATCCGCAAACACCTTTTCCGGGAGAAAGAGCAGAACTCCCCCCGCGATAATGGGCAGGACGATTGAAACCAAAATCATATAATTCATATACAAATCCTCCATTCCCATATTATCCAAACATAGCAAGACCACTTGTGATCCAGTCAACGATCGGCTGGGAACAGCATCCCAGTATCACATTCAATATAATCATACACAGTAGTGTGATATTGTACAGGGGGTGCTCTTTCAGACTGATCACTGCCGCGTCACCAGCCTGTGTTTTCTTTGCTTTTTTACTCACTGGCGTATACAGGCGAATTACCGTTTTCATAAAATAAATGGCGTTGAGCACTGTACTGATCGCCAGGCAGATCAGCGTCGGGAGCATCTTTGCCAGACCGTTCTGCACTGCCGCCTCCGCAAACTGCACTTTGCTGATAAAGCCGGAAAACAGTGGAATGCCAACCATAGAACACGCGCCGATTGTAAATGCGGCGCCTGCCGCCGGATTACGGTAGCCGCTGCCCGTCAGATCATCGAATTTCTTGCTCCCACCCGATGCGTCAGTAAGCCCAACACCCGCGATAAACAAAAGCGA
The DNA here is from genome assembly GCA_029067205.1 of Lachnospiraceae bacterium. Classification (GTDB taxonomy): domain Bacteria; phylum Bacillota; class Clostridia; order Lachnospirales; family Lachnospiraceae; genus COE1. The sequence goes on along the minus strand of JAIEEY010000446.1, from coordinate 5,658 downwards.
CTTCGTGGAGGCATGTGATAAAATATGGAAGATACTTGCTACAATTCCGATCGTTGTTCCAAGACCGAGTCCCATATAAATATATCCAATCTGCGCCACCGAAGAATAAGCGATCATACGACGGATATCATTCTCCATAATCGCATTGACCGAACCCATGATCATACCAACCAGTCCAAATACAAACAGAATATTGACAATTTTCGAATCCACAATAATATCAAAGCCAACCACACGGAAAAAAATCTTGATCAGCAGGAAGATATATCCTTTTGACACCAGACTTGACAAGACTGCCGCACTCGATGCGGTTGAATACCCATATGCCGCCGGCAGCCATGTGTGGAACGGATAGAGCGCACTCTTGATTGCAAGACCGACAACCACCATTCCAATCGAAGCAATCAGCGGAACATTGTAAGTTCCCTGCGCATAGACATATGCAATGCTGTCCTTAATATTGCTCATCAACAGATGTCCCGTGATATCATATAAAATACAAAGTCCCATCAGCAGCAGACCAGAGCCAAGAGAAGCCATGATCATATAGCGCGTCGCAGCCTCGATCGTCCGCCCGCTCTGGGTGATCATGATCAGACCACATGCGCTGATCGTATTGATCTCCACAAATACATACGCCGTAAAAAGGTCATTGGTATAGATCAGTGCAAGCAGTGAACTCAGCAGCAGATTGATCATAATGTAATAAAGATTAATCTTCGTATCCTCAATCTCCGCATCAATATGCTCCTGTCCGCCTTTCATGGAAAACAGCATGATCAGGCAGAAAAAGAGCGCCATACCAGCCTCGAGCACCCCCGCCCTGATCTCATTTCCCCATGGCGCCGGGAAATGTCCCATCATAAACGTATAAGACTCACCCATACCAATCATATACACAAAAAGTACTGCCGACATGACCGTGATCGCCACAAGAACAAAGGTATTCCATAGACGCGCCACTTTTTTATTCATGATAGACGTGAGCACACCCGAACCAAGTGACAACAGAATACTGAAAAAAGGAAAATTCTGTATAAAATCCATCACTGATCCTCCTTTTTCATCATGGTGGAGATCTCATCCATATCCAGTGTGTGATATCTTCTGTAAAGCCGGATTGTGAGTGAGAGCATCAGCGCCGTCACGGACACCGACACCACGATACCCGTCAGCACAAGCCCGCTCGGCACCGGATTGATGTATGCCTCCACACTTGTAATATCATCCACGACAATCGGCGCCATTCTTCCCGCTATAAATCCCTTCTCTGCGAGAAAGAGATATGTCGCTGTATCCATAATATTCAGACCAATAATTTTCTTAATCAGATTTTTCTGCAACAATAAATTCGAAAATCCAATGCCAAACAAGATCATGGCAACGGCTTCCCCATAATTTGCAAGCAAATTTCCACCCATCTATCAAAACCCCCTTTTCCTAGAATCCTCCTTTGCGGAACATTGCATAAAATGCATACATCGTACAGGCAACCACCATGCCGACACAGATATTCAGTGGCAGTATGAGCCCTGAACTCAGGATATCTCCTGGGGTGCCAAGCGGAATCCCTGTCTCGAGATGATGCGCACCGCAATAAAAAGAATAGGTTTTTGCAAGACAGTAAAATAAGAGTGCCACAAAACAAATCCACTTATAAGTCTTCTGTGTAAAGAAGCGCTCAATCTTCTTAAATCCAAATGCATTGACATACAGAATCAAACCAGAACCAATAATTGCGCCGCCAGAAAATCCGCCGCCCGGAGACAAATGTCCATTCAAAATGACATAGATGCCAAAGATAATGATCATCGGTACAAGGAAAAATGCTACTTTCTGCAAAATAATATCATTTTTCGGTTCATAGAGGCGGTCATTATCCTCCTCCTCTTTCTTCTCCGAATTCTTGTCCATGCGCAATAAAATCAGTACAGTACATGTGGCGATAAATAGCACGTTAGACTCGCCAAGCGTATCAAAAGCACGATAGTCCAAAATCATACCTGTGACAATATTGACCGCTCCTGTGTCCTTCATTCCATCTTCAATGTACTTCGCTGCAACCTCATTGTTGTCAGGATTTGCCGCATTTCCCACAGGCGGCAGATAAGATACTATATAGAGCAGAATTGCGATCAGCGTAAAAACAAAAGCGATAGAGACAACATGATAAAACTTCGAGAAAATCTGAAGCTTTTTGTTACGTTCAATATCATAAATATTTCTTTTCAGGATCGCCTCGTCGTGGATTCTCTGTTTCATTGTTTTGACATCCTCGGTAAAAGGCTTCTGTGGCGTCAGCTCCACCCTTCCGATATAGGGATCCTTCTCGCCGCGATACCAGCGCTTGATCTTAAAAGCTTTGGTTTTCCGATACTCTTCTTCCGACAATAGACGGCTCATTTTGCTTCCCCCTTTTTATTTGAAACACTCTTATGCGGGTGCTTGTCCACTTTGTCCTCATCCAGTGCAATGATTGCATGAATCTTCTTGAGTGTGACGAAAAATAAGATACTTGTGATCCCTGCTCCCACTGCTGCTTCCGTGATGGCCAGATCCGGCGACTCCAGCAGGATCCATATAATGGACATAATCAAACTGTAGGACATAAAGATAATAATCGAGTTGAGCAGGTTTTTCGAAAAAGTCACCGAAATCGCACATACGATCAAAAAGATAAATAATACAATCTGAAATATTTTCATAAGCAAACCTCCATTCCAACCTTCGATCAAGTTTTCGAATCCGCATCTTTTGCAGTTCGAGAAATCCCACTCAAATCGCATTCCTTGTTCAGCTCCTCATTGGTTTCCACTTCGAAACGTGTCAGCATATGGGACGCCACTGGGGAGGCAAACCACAAGAATACAACAACAAGAACCATTTTGAGTGATGTAAAATTCAATCCACACAAAATGATCAGCCCTAACATACTCAGAGCAATCCCCAATGTATCTCCCATCGCTGCCGCATGCATTCTATTCAATACATAGCCAAACTTAAACACACCAAAAAGTTCTATTCCAAATACAATGATTCCGCAAAGAATCAATGCAATTCCCACGATAAACCTAATCCACAGTAATGCCGTCATGACTTTCCTCCTCCATTCCTTTTGCGCTCGGCATACACACCCATATATACTTTCGTCAGCAGCGTCACTGCCAGGAATGAGATCATAGCATAGATGATACAGATATCCACGAGATATCCCTCGTTCATTTTCACTGCGAGAATGGCAATAATAACCATCGTCATCGTTCCCATCATATTGATCGCCACGATACGGTCCGCGATCCGCGGTCCCTTGATCGCACGGATCAGACACATAAATACCATGACCGCCAATATCACCGGAAAGATCGTCATAACGATTCCAAATGCTGCCTCCAGCACAATATTTCCACTGTTCAACTTAAATCCCTCCTTATCTCCTGCAAATTTGTCGTGTGAAAAAACTCACACCTCCTATGCTTCAATCTTCTCCAGAAGTTTCACAAAAACAGAGGACTCAATCCCCTCCGCCAGCGTCTTGTCAAGGCAGTGTACGATAAACTTGTCCCCATCCACTGCAACTGTGATCGTCCCAGGCGTAAGTGTGATTGAATTTGCCAGCAGAAACCTCGAAGTGTCCTTCTTAAAATGTGTCTCGAATTCGATCAGCACTGGTTCCACAACCCTTCCTGCAGCGCAGATCAGCTTCATTGTCGCAAAATTTGCCAAGATGATCTCTTTGATCAGATGATACAGATATTGTAACAGATAGCCGCCTTTTTTCAGGTATTCCATTTCCCGTTTTGGGCTAAAATCCATAAATTTGTAGGTAAACCAATATATTGCCGCGGAAATCACTACGCCAAAGAGTACAATCTCTGTCGTGACACGTCCGTTAAAGACAATCCATAGCAGAAAAAATAAGACATACATCTCCCAAACCTCCTTTTTGATATAAACCTCTTGCATTTTACCGATATATAATATATTTGGATATTGGATTCCCCATCAAAGAAAATTTTTCCTCGTATTCTGTCATAATGTTTCCCACAAGCATCTTTTCATCATGATGCAGGTCTCTTGTCATCGCCTCGATCTTCCACCCTGCTGACTCAACCTCCTCCAGCGCAAAGTCAAACAAATCCGCATTGTCCGTCTTGAACTCAATCCGCCCGTCTGCTGCCAGAATCTCATGATACCGCGCAAGAAACTGCCGCGATGGAAGCCGCCTCTTGGCATGTCTGTCCTTTGGCCATGGATCTGAGAAGTTCAGATAAATCTTTGCAACCTCACCCTTATCAAACACCTCACAGATCTCCTCGGCATCCATACGGATCAGCCGCAGATTGGCAGGTTCCTGCGTCTCCATTTTCTGTACTGCACGCAAAAGCACTGTCGAGTACTTTTCAATTCCTATATAATTAGTATTCGGATTAGCCGCCGCCAGATCCATCATAAAACGTCCCTTTCCCATACCGATCTCAATGTGTATCGGACGATTGTTTCCAAATACACCGCTCCACTTCCCCTTCTGCGCGGCAGGATCATGCACCACAAAACGACTTTCCGCAATAACCTCCCGCGAACCGGTTACATTTCTAAGTCTCACTTTCGCTACTCCCTTATCCTATCATTCAACCATGCATACTCTGCATTCTGCTATCGTTTCCATTTTACACCCTATATTACTGTTTGTATATTATTAATTTCACCAAAAATTTATTAAATTCATATTTTTTGCACAATTGTATACAATTTTATATTTTAAGGCAATAAAGACATTGCGCACTCACATATTTAAAACAATTGTTCCCATCTTTTTTCCAGACTTGTATTTTTCTATATAAATAGAAAAAGCCTAGAATTTCTAGGCTTTCAAAAGCGATAGACGGGGCTCGAACCCGTCAAATGCATTATCCTTGTAAATCAATTAAAATAAAGAAATCCACTGAAAGCCTTAAATATATTGGGCTTTCGTCATGTATTTTATTATATCGGCATCTAACTATTGATGCGCTCACATAATAAAATATACAACTATGCAACACGAAATGCAACACAAAAATTCAATCGAGTAGGTGAGAATAAATCTTCCCTTTCACGCCGCCGTACAGCTGTTCGACATGCGGCAGTTCAACATAACTTAAAAGTATGACGTTCCATGTAATAATCGTAACAACTCACTAGTCCTGCCTATGACAGCTTTTCTTTCGAGATTGCCCTGACAACACACGTTTTCGTCACTACCCACTGATAGTGATCTCCACAGTATGCGGTTAGCCTTATAAAGCGGGTTATGCCGAGCACGGCATAACCCGCTTTGCGGTGTTCCCCTATCCGTCTTTTCGTATCTACCCTGTATCATTCTCCTGCTTTCAGATACTTCCGTATCAGCGATTCCGTATCCCATCGTTAATGATGTTGTGTACAAGGCTCATCAATTTATCCCGTGGTACGTTGTCAAAGAATTTCTCTAAATCTATGTCCACTATCCATTCATATCCCTCATTTAGGAATATTCGCGTTTAAATGTCTACTTGTTTAAAGTACAATTTTAAATTTATGACGTGTATTCCTGCCTACAATACCATCTACAGTTAATCCAAGCCGCCCCTGTGCTGTTCTTATTGCTGCCTCTGACTTCAATCCAATCACGCCATCGAT
>JAIEEY010000445.1:20279-23242 GCA_029067205.1 Lachnospiraceae bacterium | reverse complement strand
GGTATGAACCGATAGATTTGATTACAGAATGGATGGAAGAACGTGATTTTTAAAAACGTACTATATTTTGCCATTATCAAAAATCAGAGTGAGAGGAAAAATAATGACAACCTATAATGAAAAAGAATTTATTTTAAAAAAGTTTAAAAAGAATTTTTTTCCTTATAAGGATAAAAAAATAGTTTTATATGGGACAGGAAAGAATACAAAGGCTATTATTAGGGAATATGAACAGGACTTCTGCATTGCTGGGATTATGGATGTAGGCAAAGAAGGTAAAACAATCTATGGGAAAAAGGTTTTATCAGAAGAACAAGTAAAAAACATGCATATAGATTTAATTATTCTGATATGTCTCCCGATATCTGAAGATATTGTTTACGGACGAATAAGAGAGTTTACGGAGAAAGCACAAATTAATGTATATAATTTGGATGGGGTACGGCTGTGCACATATATGGAAGAGCATCAATTCGCAAAGTTGTCAGATACAGAAAAAGAAAGGATAGCAGAAACAGAAGGGGTATATGCATTACTTAAGCATACTACATATTATGATTTTGAACACAAAGCAGATACTTGGATAAAACGCAAAATGTTAGATTTTTTTGTAGAAGAATTATTGAAATATCCTGTTGATGTGAAAGAAGATGGGAAGGTTTTCATAGCAGACCCTGAGAGACTGGGATATTTGTACTGGGGACCGATTTTTACAGGATTTCTTATTTGGATGGTAAAAGAGGTAATAAATGACACGTGCGATATTATTTTGTTTCAGTCAAGAGATGGATATTTGTTGCAAAAAATGTATAAGGTTTTGAAAAGTACATATAGGGAAGTGGCGTTTCCGGCGGATATTTATTTTCTCACCTCAAGACGTGCCAGTATTGTACCAGGAATAAGAACGGAGGAAGATATTAAGATAGCAGCCGGATATTCATGGTATGGACCGGATGAGGATTTTATGACAAGAAGATTCGGAGTAGAGGCAGATGGAAAAGAACTGTCGGAAATGGGCTGTGAACAATATGCTATAAAATATAAGGAAAAAGTTTTTGAAAGGGCAAAAGAAGAACGGTTAAATTATAGAAAGTATTTGAGTAATTTGAATCTTTCGCAATATCAAAAAGCGGCATTGATTGACACGACTGCAGCTGGAACTGTGCAGACGAATTTACAACATTTTATGGAACTTTCGATAAAAGGATACTACTTTCTGAAAAGAGTGTCTGAGGTAGAGGAGAATAATCAAATAGAAATTTGTTCATATTATCCCACACAGCCACAGTATAAAATCCGAGAAAATGTATTTGCATATTCTCAATTCATGGAATTGATTTTGTCATCAAGAGAGAATTCCTTAATTTGTTTTAATGCAAATGGAGAACCTGAATATGCGAAGGAAAAAAGAGGAGAAGAAGAAAAGGATGTCATACAATGTTTGCAGATGGGGGTTTTGAGATATTTTGAAGATATTTGTAATATGCATTTAGAATGGCAGGAATTGAAAATGAACAGAGAATTTGCGGATGCGATCCTTGGTACGATGAATCGGCAAAACATTATAATCAACGACGACAGAATTAAAAATTTAGTAATGGAAGATTATTTTAGGAATATAAAAGAAAGGGTATGCGAAAGGTTTTAGGGCAATTGAGGGGCAAATGAAGGATGAAAACAAAGTATGCTATTTTTGGTGCAGGACAATATGGGCAGCAGGCTTTAGAAGAATATGGATTAGAAAATGTTGAATGCTTTATTGACAATAGTGCAAAAGAATCAATAAAAGGAATAATACCAATCATTAGCCTGGATGAATTTATTCAGAAAAATAAGAAATGTCAGATTATCATTGCAACAAAATATGCTAAGGATATATTAAAGCAATTAGAGAATAAAGGAATTTATAATTATCAAATCTATATACATGATCATTGCAGTTACTATTCGACTGATATGTTAGTAGTAAATCCATACAAATCAAAGACCGAGGCTGCAACTGAGAAGATGTGGAATGATATTATGCAGGATAGCCGGATTTCAGAGTATATTGATTTATGCGTTGACAGAATAAAGAATGAAAATAAGTTGTTTCGGCATGTTGAAATTGAGACATATAATCGTTGTAATGGGGGATGTGAATTTTGTCCTGTTAGTGTAAAGTGGGAATCACGTCCAGAATGTAAGATGGATGAAAGATTGTTTAAAAAGATAATTAATGAACTTGAGGCGATAAATTATGATGGAAGACTTGCCTTGTTTTCCAATAATGAACCTTTTTTGGATGATAGGATCTTAGAATTTCATCGTTATGCCAGACTGCATGTGCCGAGAGCCAGAATGCATTTATATACAAATGGTACAAAACTTTCTTTAAAGCAGTTTGTTGAAGTTATGAAATATTTGGATGAACTCATCATTGACAATTATAATGAAGATTTGATACTGCTTCCGAATTGTAGGGCAATTAAAGATTATTGTGAGATGCATCCGGAATATATCAGCCGTGTTACTATAGTGCTGCGTAAACCACAGGAGATATTGACCAGCAGAGGTGGGGACGCACCAAACAGGAAAGAAAAAGTTTCCTGCCCAGACGCTAAATGTATATTACCTTTTCGACAAATGATTATTCGTCCGGATGGAAAAGTGTCGCTATGTTGTAATGATCCGCTTGGAAAAAATACGCTTGGAGATGTGACACAGGATACTTTAGTAAACATTTGGTATAATGATAGATTTGGTATGGTAAGAAGGTGTTTGGCAGAAGGGCGAGGGAATTGGAAACATTGTGAATATTGTGATGTGTTCAGTGTTGGCTAATGCCAAATGAAAAGGACAAGATTTATGAATAATAGAGAGTTATTAGGAAAATTAAATGAGAGTATTGTGACAGTAATCTTCGGCTGTGGGGTCGCGGGAAGTTATTTATATCAATGTATTAAGAGTAGTGGTTTTAAGGG
>JAIEEY010000445.1:0-20269 GCA_029067205.1 Lachnospiraceae bacterium | reverse complement strand
GCGTTGTTTTTTGTGATAATGTGAAAGCAAAGCAAGGACGTTTTCAGGATTATGAGGTGTACTCAGTAGAAAAGGCGGTGGAACGATTTTCGGAGGCAGTTTACTTGATTTTGAATCCGGTATATGCAGATGTCATGAGACAGCAGCTATATCAGCTTGGAATTGTGGAAAAACAGATTATACATGCTTTAACGGATGAGGCTGAGGACTATTTGATGGCATATAGACGAAAAGGGAAAGAACAGTCTTTGTCAGAACTTCAGTTTGAGGTGGATATTGTATCACATTGTAATTTAAACTGTAAGTGTTGCTCACAATTCTCCTGTATTGCAGAGGAAGAATACATAAATGTAGAGATAATGGAGCGTGATTTTAAGCGTCTTGGTGAATTATTTGCCGGACAGTGTAAAAGAATTTATCTTATTGGGGGAGAACCGTTATTACACCCAAATCTGTCTATGTGTATGAGTATAGCCCGCACATATTTTCCCAAAGGGGAGATATCTGTATTTACAAATGGCGTTCTCCTTTTAAAACAAAAAAATGAATTTTGGCAGATATGCAGAGAAAAGAAAATTTCTATTATTGTAACGAAATATCCGATAACGATAGATTATGAAGATATTATGAAAAGAGCGCAGAAGGAACAGGTTTCATTTAAATATTTTACAACTTCAGAGGATTTTAAATTTATGATAAATTTAGGGTTGGATATAGATGGAATGCAGGACATAGAATACAATTTTTTTCAATGTAATGAGGCGAATAACTGCATTAAATTGCGAGATGGCAAGTTATATCCATGTACCAGACCAGCGGCAATATATCGGTTTAATCATTATTTTGGGTTTGATTTGCAGGTATGCGAAGCAGATTTTATTGATATTTATAGGGCAGTGGATAAGAACGAAATTTTGAGAAAATTGGCAGAACCAATTCCTTTCTGCCGATATTGTAATGTTTTAAAAGAGAGAAGTGCTATGAACTGGGGAAAGACAGAGGGAAAATTGGAAGAATGGGTATGAAACTAGGGAGGGATAAAACTTTGAACGATTTGTTTATTCTTAACCATAGATTAAGAGAGGCTCAGAATGTTGTATTGTATGGAGCAGGATATTTGGGAAAGAAGACTTATGATTTTTTGGTTCAGAAAAAAATTAGAATTATGTATTTTTGTGACAGTATGAAATATGGCGGTAAAACAATGGATGGATTAGAAATCATTGATCCCGAAAAACTCTTAATGATTCCAGATTTGTGTGTTGTTATTACAGTTGCAAAAGCATGGATTGAAATTTACGACAAGCTTTTGAAATTAGGGATAGCTAAAGAAAATATTATTTCCCATGTTGGATTAAGTAATCTGTGTATCATAAATGTAGGAATGCTGCAAGGAAAAAAAATATTGGTTTCGGGAACCGGAAGTGACAGTTTGCGAGTTTTATATCAATTATTAGCTCACGGGATAGGTATAGAGGGATTTTTGGATGAAGAGACTGCGGATGGAAAATTATTAAACAGGAATATATATAGAAAGAAAGCGATAAAGGATTGGAAAAATACAGTTGTTATAGTACAGCCGACGGAAATTCAGGAAACTTTTCCAGACGAAATGATAATCAGTATTGATAATTCATTTAAAGGATATTTTGGAAAGGATATTTATGCAGGTCGTGAGAAAGTCAGTATCATGTTGTTACATGAGTTAAATCGCTTTAAAAGAGATAGGAAGCTAGTCATTTATGGGACAGGGGAATATTCGTTAAAGTGTTATAAAATATTACAAATGCTTGGGTATGAGATTGAGTTCTTTGTCAGTTCAACTGATTATGAAACACAGATAGAACATAAACAGATTGTTTCCATATATGATTTAATATATCAACCAGATGAATATTATATATATGTATGTGTTGAGCAGGTAGATTATGAAAAAGTAACATACGAGTTGAAAGCGTTAGGGTATCACGAACTGTATGATTATTCCCCAGCATGGGAGCGTGGGTTGGATAGGATTTATGATCCTCATTTGGGCTACATTTGCATTACAGTAGAATCTGGAAAAGAATATAACGGGTTTTATACAATTCCGGCAAATTTAGATACAAAAAAATATAAAATTTTGGTTTTGGGAGGATCGACATCAGACCCGTGGTGCACTCCAGTAAAACTGTGGTGTCAGATTTTGTGGGAGATCTGTCAGCAACATGGTTATAATGTGGAAGTTATTGTAGGGGGAACTATGGGGTATGCATCTGCACAGGAATTGGAAAAACTGGTTAGGGATGGTATTAATTTGAATGTTGATTTAGTTATAAGTTATAGCGGAGCAAATGATATTTTTGATAGGGGTGAGTATCCATTTTTAAATCTATTTCAATTAGATGTGTGCACTATTTTTGATAATAGAGAAAAGGGGTTAAAATCATCAAGAGGTTTGAAGCGCAAAAAAGTTGACCCGTATTATGAATGGATGCAGAATGAGAGAATGATGCATGGAATATTAAATGAATTCCAAATTCCTTTTTTAGCTGTTTATCAACCCGTTCTCTGGTCTAAAAGTGGAAAAAGGTATATAGATGAGATCACAAAGGAAAAGATGCATAGAAGTACGATTGTTAATGCAGAAGGATATGAGCAGGCAATCAGAAATGCAAATAGCGCTCGTGAAAAAATAAAATATGATGCGGAAAATACAGAGTGGCTTTATGATTTTACAGCAATTTTTGATGATGAACCGGATGTATATGTAGATGTAGTTCATTGTACTGAAAAAGGAAATAGGATAATTGCTGAAAGGATGTTCGGATTGTTAGAAAAATATTTGCAATAACATAGACGGGAGAAGAAATTATGAAATCTGTATCAATAATTATGCCGTTATTCAATGCTGAGAAATTCTTAGCAGAAGCATTGCAAAGTATTTTGAATCAAACATATAAGAATTTTGAATTGATTTGCATAAATGATTGTTCAACTGATCATACACGGTCAATTTTGAATAACTTCCAAAATCAGGATGAACGTATAAAAGTTTTGGATAATAAAGAACATTTAGGAGCGGCTATCTCTAGAAACAGAGGGTTGGATGTGGCGGAAGGAGAATATGTTTCATTTTTGGACGGAGATGACATTTTTGAGGAGGAACTAATTGAGAAATCCTATGATACTATAGTAAAGTATGATGCGGACATTGTCATATTTGAGTATACGCATGTACCGAGTGATACAATATACAATAAAAGGTTAAAGGAGCGTCCAGACACATTTTATGAAACATATTGTGATACTGTGTTTTGCATAAGGGATTTTAAACCAAGAGATTTTCCAAACTGGTCCGACTCGCCCTGCGATAAATTGTATAGAAAGCGTTTTATAGAAGATAACAAATTAGAATTTCAAAATTTGACTTCTTTTAATGATATTTATTTTGCCAAGATGGCTTTGTTTAGCGCAAAAAGAATAGTTTGTCTAAATGATAAGAGAATTATGGTTTATGCAAGAGATCATTTTGAAACATCAAGAATATCGTCTGACAGAAATCCGATGTGTGCATATTATGCAATGGAAAAGTTGGCAAGGACATTGCAAGAAAGAAATATGATGGAAGACTATGCAGAGTATCTTTATTATGCAATAGCGATAAAGTTTTGGTATGTTTTAGTATACAGAAAAGAGGAGAGACGGAATGAAAACTTTTATAAATTTTTACATGAGGAAGGAATTGCAAAATGCATAGAATATGGAAAGGAATTTTATGACAGGATTGATATCTATGATAAATATATAATAGAGAATTTTCGGAACAAAACATATGATAGCCGGTGGTTTGATCATCTGGAGACTTATTTTGAATTTTATTTAAAACATAATGGTCAGATACTTCGTAAATTTATACAGGACAAATTGCAGCAGGATAAAAAAATTATTATATGGGGAATAGGAAATAATGGGACAAGCCTTTTAAGATATTTAAATGAATATTCCATTAAGATTTACGCGGCTGTTGATTACAGTGAAGAAAAACAGGAAACAGTAGTTTGTGGGTATGAAGTATTAAGACCTGATGAGATATGTAAGAAAGCGGATTATATTCTTGCTGTTGGAAGGCTGGTATATCTGCATGCGGAAAATATGACAAGGGACAGTGATACCAGTTTAATAAATGTATTTGAGTTGCTGACGGAAAATACGGGAGTGTAAGTATCATTTGGATTGAATGGAGACTGTGGCATATGAATATAGCAATATGGGGTGCAGGTAAGTTTGGCAAAATTGTTGGAAAACAAATAAGAACAAATCAAAATATAGTGTGTTATATAGACAATTGTGCGGAAAACATAGAGGACATAATGGGGATAGAAGTGGTTTCACCCACAGAATATATGAGACATTATGTTCAGAGTGTGGATATGGTATTGGTTGCAGTACTGGACTGGTATGCGGTATATAAGCAGATCAGTAAGATGAATATAAGAAAATATGGAATAGTCAGTAAGCTGGTTTATAGTCATAAATTGCCTGTTTCGAACGATGTTTTAAGAGACATCAACATACTATATAACGATGAAATAGAAAGTAAAAAGATACAAATGAGGAGACTGGAGACGAATGTGGTCGATTTCTGTAATCTGAACTGTAAGGGCTGCAGTCATTTTTCGAATATATTTGGCAAAGGAGATGCCATTGGCTATGAATCCTTTGAAGAAGATATTAGGTTTCTTTCTAAAAAAGTGTTCATTGCTCATTTTGATTTGTTGGGTGGAGAAGCATTTCTGGCAGATAATTTGGGTCTGTATATAGGGTGTCTTAGAAAGTATATGCCCAAGACAAGTATTACTATTGTATCGAATGGAGTTTTGATTCCCCGTCAAAGTGAGTCTTTATTAACTTATATAAGAGAAAATAATGTACTTGTGAGTATAACGGAATATCCGCCTACCTCAAAGCTGAAAGATAAAATTATAAGCACACTTGAAAGTGTTGGAGTAATGTACGAATTTCGGAGAAAATCAGAAGATTTTGGAAAGAATATTGATTTAAACGGGAGAAATGATCCATACAGAGCACAGAATGGGTGCAGGGAAAGAGAATGTTATTTTTTGAGGAAAGGAAAAATATATAAGTGTCCGTTTTCAGCGTTAGGGAATTATTTCTTTGAACAGTATAAGATACCACTCCATTTTGAAGAAGGTATAGATATTTATGATGAGAATATTGATTTGCGGGAAGCTCTGCAGAGAATTGAAACAGAACCAATTGAGCAATGCAGGTATTGTGGGACAGAAGAACGGTTTCGGTGGGAGGTATCAAATCAACCGGAAGTAGGTGAATGGCTTATTAATTAACTATCAGCATATGGGCAAAAGGATGGATTTTTGGGTGAGGAGCTTTTGGATAAAGTAACGAGACTAATTAGACAAAATGAAAGATTATATGATAATTCTTTAAGATTGTTGTGGAGGGTATAGGGGAGATGGTATGTATTCGTTTGATGTGTTTGACACTTTAATTACAAGGAAAACTGCTGTCCCTGAAGGGATTTTTGCAATTATGCAGTATGAACTGGGGAAGGAAGAATATGCGGTGATGCCTGTATCAATGCGCAGTAATTTTTACCAACTCCGCATCGCGGCGGAGAGACTTGCAAGGCAATCATACCAGCAGGGTGGGATAGAGGATGTGACGCTGGAACAGATTTACGATGTGCTTGCAGTGCGTGGGGAATTAAGCAGGGAGCAGCAAATACAGTTGGTGCGTTTGGAGTGTGATATTGAGTATCGGGAATGTATTCCCATTGAAAAAAATGTTATTCAGGTAAAAAAATTGTTGGCAGATGGAGAAAAAGTAATTCTAATATCCGATATGTACCTTCCCAAGAATCAGATTTATAAGATGCTGGCAAAGGCAGATCCAGATTTGGCAGAACTACAGTTATATGTTTCAGGAGACTGCAAAAAAAGAAAGTATACAGGGGCGATTTATGAGTTTGCCATGAAACAGTCCAATTTTATTGGTGCGGAGTGCATTCATATCGGAGATAATGAAAAGGTGGATATCGTTGCGGCGAGAAATGCAGGATTTCGATCAAGATTATCATGGTTCCCGAATTTGCTGCCAATAGAAAAAAATCTTTTGGACAAGACACCGGGGAATGTCTGGCTAAATAGGGTTATTGGATGCAGCAGGCGTGCAAGATTACGGCTTGGAGAAGAGATGACTGAGAAAGGTGACGTGCTGGTCGGAACATCTGTCGGTGGAATCCTGTTGGTTTTTTATATGCAATGGGTGATAAGAAATGCGTTGGCAAAAGGAATAGAAAGACTGTATTTTATGGCACCTGATGGGGATGTGTTAAAGCGCGTTGCAGATATAGTAATTCAAAAAACAGGGACAGCGATTGAAACGTATTATAGCCAGGGGGACATTTGCACGAGTGGTAGATTTGCGTTTGTTGCTATGACAGAAAAAACTTGTATTCAAAAATACATGTCAGGCTTATTACATGATTCTTATGCCGGAGGTTTTCAAATCTTTCTTTTCAGCTTGGATCAGATAACTTCGGTAGATAACTGTAGTATATTTGTTTTTTATCCCGGAAGAATCCGTAAATGGGATATCTTGGAGCATTTTTGCGATATTTCAGGAAGTAAGAGTGATTATTTGGCAGGGGTTGAGAAGTTTACAGAATTTTTTTGTGAAGATGGACAAATGATAGTGCAGACAGAAGATATGGAACAGCTTTGGAAGATGCTTACATACATCACAGAGACACCCGACAAACTTATGGTTGAATTTTTATGCGGTGTGACAGGAGGAGAAGTATGAGGTCTATTTCAGTTATTATGCCGTTATATAACGCCGGGAAATTCTTGGCGGAAGCGTTGCAAAGCGTTTTGAACCAAACAGGTAAGGACTTTGAATTGATTTGCATTAATGATTGTTCGACGGATGATACGCGGAAAATTCTGTGCGATTTTCAAGAACGGGATAAACGTATTAGGATCTTGGACAATGAATACCATCTAGGTGCGGCACCGTCCAGAAATAAAGGGTTAAATGCTGCAGAGGGGAAATACATCCTGTTTTTGGACGGGGACGATATCTTTGAGGAAGAATTGTTGGAAAAGACCAGTAAAACGATTGAAAAATATCAAGCGGATATCGTTATATTTGAATATATGCATACGCCCAGCGATGAAATCAATAAGAAAAGGGTAAAGGAGCATTCAGCGGATTATGTTGAAAAATTTTGTCGGACTCCTTTTTCAGTATGTGATTGTACATTAGTGGATTTTTCAAACTGGTCAAGTTCGCCCTGTGATAAATTGTTTAGGAAAAGTTTTCTTCGTGATAACTATTTGGAATTTCAGGATCTGCCTTCCTTTAATGATGTTTATTTTGCCAAAATGGCTTTGTTCTGTGCGGGAAAAATCATTTGTCTGGATGATGACAGGGTAATGGTCTATGCCAGGGATCACGATGAACCTTCCAGAATATCCAGAGACAGGAATCCAATGTGTGCATATTATGCGATAGAGAAACTGGCAAAAGAATTGAAAGAACGGAATATGATGGAAAAATGTTTTATCCATCTATATCATTTTATGGCAAATACTTTTTGGTCTTTATTGATTTACGGCAAAGATGGAAAACGAAGCAAGGATTTTTGTCAGTTTTTGCACGATAAGGGGATTGCAGACTGTATAGCATATGGAAAGGAATTTTATGACAGGATTGAGATTTATGACAAATACATTATAGAAAATTTTCAGAATAAGGCATATGACAGTAGGTGGTTTGAACATATGGATACTTATTTTGAGTGCTATTTAAAACATAGGGGACAGATACTTCGCAGATTTATAAATGAAAAATTGCAGCAGGATAAAAAAATTATTGTATGGGGAATAGGAAAAAATGGGACAAGCCTTTTAAAATATTTGAATGAGCATTTTATTAAAGTTTACGCGGCTGTTGATACTAACGAAGAAAAGCAGGGAATAACGGTTTGTGGATATGAAGTATCGGAGCCTCATGAAATATGCGCGAAAGCGGACTATGTTCTTGCCGTTGGAAAGCCTGTATATCTGCATGCAGAGAAAATAATGAAGGACAGTAATGTCAGGGTAATAAATGTGTTTGACCTGTTGGAAGAGAAGGATGGAATCTTATGAGGATTATTATTTCTCTTACATCGTATCCGTCGAGGATTGATGGTGTGTATAAGGTGATAGAGAGTCTTTGCAGGCAGACGGTTCCCGTAGATGAGATTGTTCTATATCTCAGTAGTGAAGAATTTCCGGATCGAGAGGATGGCATCCCGTTTCGACTCAGGAGTTTGTCAGGGAAAGGCGGTTTTCGGATTGAATGGGTAGGAGGAAATCTGAAATCGCACAAGAAATATTATTATGCATTGCGACAATATAGAAAAGACATAGTTATTACTGTTGATGATGATAAGATATATGCCGATACGATGGTAAGTGATCTGATTGAAAGCTGGCGCAGATTTCCAGATGCTATATCTGCACGCTCAGTGCGAATGATCGTTAAAAAGAATGGAGCGCTGGAAGTATATAGTAAATGGAAAACACGACTGGAACAGTATGTGGACAGTCCAAGAATGGATTTGTGTGCGACAGGGGTAGGGGGAATATGCTATCCACCTTTCGTGACAGATGATAATTGGTTTAATTTGGATGACATTCTACATATGGCAGAAAATCAGGATGATTTATGGCTAAAATATAACGAGATAATAAACAATGTTCCCGTAGTTTATGTAGAACCGTCGCAAAATGATGTCACGATTGAAGGTTCCCAGACAGTCAGGCTGGCTTCCGCAAATTTGTACGGAGGTGAAAATGATAAATGCATTAATGACTTGATTGGTTTTATGAGGAATAAAAGACCTGAAAAATATAATGACTGGTTCCAAAATCTCATGTCTGCAGACGAGTATTACCATTATCGGTTTGAGGCAATGATTGACAGTGTGGGAGCCGTTCGTATTTACCTTTATGGAGCAGGAAAAACTGCGTTGTTTTATTTGGATTTGTTAGAGCAATTACAGTTAACAGATATGATAAGTGCAGTGGTCGTTACGGACAAAACAGTTAATCCCTTGGAAATCAGAGGAATCAATATAATACAGTTTGATGAAATAGCTGAGGAGGGGAAAATTGGGATAATTTATGGAGTTAGTGAAGCAAATAGAACTGAAATACAATATTTGTTGAGAAGATATGATTATCAATTTATATCGTTTAATATGACGGAAATAAAAAAATATTATAGCGAGAAGTAGTGACAATGGATTAATTATTAATTTGGGGTACCGTGTTGTGAGAAAACATTATTTGTTTGGAATTGGTCGTTTATGTGATGCTGTATTAGCGGACAAAACAATAGCTTTAGATGAAGTAAGCGGCTTGTTTGATAATGAAAAAGCAGGTTTGGAAAAATACGGAATCCGTATTCAAAAACCGGAATATTACAGCGATACAGAAGTGTTCATAACACTTCATAAACGTTATCACCTGGAGGCTCTTAAGCAACTGTTGAATTTGGGCTATCTGCAGATTACGATTGTACATCAGACAGAGCAGGGGTATGAGAGACGGCATTATGATTTCAGTGCATATCATTGCGGGCAAAGCAGGGACTGCCTGATCGTATTATATTTGCAGCACAGGTCGTATTCTGGTATCAGCGCCTTGATGTACATGTTGGAACACCGCTATGTGATGCTGCCGGAAGGTTTCCGTGTAGCCGTATTGGAAGGAAATACAGACGAAACAGCATATTACTATTATGCGGCGAAGGCGGACTATTTTATAACAGAGAGGGATCGTCTGGCAGTCTATGGGAAGCTGGTTCAGCTGTGGCACGGATTTCCCTTAAAAGCACTTGGGCATATGATGAAAAGCTTTAAGACAGAGGAGAACAGGACGACCAACTTATGGCAGCGTTATGACCATATTGCATCCTATGGACAGATATACACGGATTTTATGTGTGCATGTTACGGGACACATTTTGGTCAATATTGGGTGACTGGCATGCCGAGGAATGATCTGCTTTTTATGACAGATGGGAAACAAAACCTGCAGGAAATCCTGCCAGATTCAGCTGGTAAGAAAATTATTTTTTATATGCCAACTTTTCGGGAATTGGAACATAAAAAGAGTTCGTGGATACAGGTAGATGGTGATGCTGACGGATACCTGTTTTACTGGGAGGATTTCAACATTGACCGATTAGATCAATTTTGTAAGGAACACAATCTGTATTTTGTTTTCAAGCTGCATCCCAGCGATGCTTCCAAAGTGAAGACATGGTGTGTCTCTTCTGATTATATTGGAATTTTGACAGATGGAATGCTGATGAACAAATGTATGTACGAATATCTGAATGCGGCAGATGTGCTCATAACGGATTACTCGTCAGTCTATTTTGATTACCTTTTGCTTGACAGACCGATTGTGTTTACGGATAGAGATGTGAATTCCTATGCGGCGCACAGGGGGGTAATTCTGGAACCGCTGGAATTCTGGAGACCGGGGGCGGTGGTGCATACAATGGATCTGTTGATACAGGAATTGGAAAAAGCACTTGACAATCAGAACTATTATGGAGAAGAGCGAAAACGCCTGATGCCGCTTGTGCATCGCTATCAGGATGGACAGTCAACGAAAAGACTTTTTGAGATGATAGAGACGGATTGGAAAAGTATGCAGCAAAACGAACGGGGAGACAGATGATGGATCAGAGGAATATTTCCATAATTGTGCCTGTATATAATACGGAAGGTCTGTTGCCGAGATGCATAGAGAGCATGATGAAACAGACTTATTCAGATATGGAGATCATTTTGGTGGATGATGGTTCTACAGATGGTTCCTATGAAGTCTGTAAAAAATATGCCGAAAAAGACTCAAGGATAATTGTTGTCAGGCAGAAAAACAAAGGAAATAATGCAGCTAGAAAAAAAGGGCTATCGGTCTGTACGGGGGAGTATGTCACCTTTATAGATTCTGATGACTGGGCTGAAGATACATTAGTTGCCATGTTATATGAACAGGCAAGAATGCACTGTGCGGATATGGTCATTTCCGATGTGATGATGATACGCCCGGAAGGGATCAGGGAAGAGAGAAGAAATCTTATTAAGGCTGGTCTGTATGAAAATCCCCGTAATATGGTAAAGAAACTGTTTTATTATTGCGGCAAAGAGACGGGGGAAGACTGTGTTTATGGGATCTTGCCCTTTATTTTTGGTAAGCTGTACCGCAGGGATCTGCTTGTGCAGGTTATGGGAAAAATAGATGACAGGATGCAGTTTGATGAGGATAGGGCGCTCGTATGGACATGCCTTATGCAGGATATCAGGGTAGTGTTCGCAGACGAAATGAAATATTATTATTGCCAGAGAAGCGAGGGGCTCGTGCGGTCTGTTGATGAGATGTATCTGGCGAAAATGAATTATTTTTATACATATATGAAACACCTGTTCGCGAAAGAGGATGAGATTTTAATCAGACAGCTGGAGCAGTATATCCTCTGGAATGTCAAAATTGCATTTCGATGGAAACTCGGGATGTCAAGGAGTTATGTCCTTGACATCAGACAATGATACGGTGATAGGAAAGGGAAGTAAAGGAAATTAAAAATGCAGATAATAAAAGTATCAGTTATTATCCCGATGCTAAATGCAGCGTCTCATATTAAGGAGTGTCTTGACAGTGTCATCAGACAGACCTTACAGGAGATAGAAATATGGTGTGTGGATGCCGGCTCTACGGATGGAACGCCTAATATAGTCAGGGAGTATTCAGAGACTGATATCAGAATAAGGCTGTTGGAGTCGGACAGGAAAAGTTATGGCTATCAGGTGAATATGGGAATTGATGCTGCTGAGGGTATGTATATCGGGATTGTTGAGCCGGATGATTATATTTGGGAGGACATGTTTGAAAAGCTATACAATGCAGCGAGGGAAAACCATCTTGATTTTGTAAAGTCTAATTTTTATAAGTTCATGGATTATATGGGAAAACGGCATTACCAGAAGTGGGAACGGAGCGCTTGGGGAAACAAGGTTTCCTATGGCAGTGTTATCTTACTGAAAGACACTCCTCAGGCTCTTGTGTATGGCGATCATGGCAATATCTGGTCAGGGATATACAGGAGGGAGTTCATTGCAAATAAATGGATACGGCTTCATGAAACACTTGGTGCATCGTATCAGGATACGGGATTTGCGTTGCTCTGTTCAATGGAAGCAGAGCGGATTATGTTTTTGGAAGATGCATTTTATTATTATCGACAGGACAATGTTGGTTCTTCAGTCAGTTCCCAGGAAAAACACAGTACAATTATTAAAGAATATCAGTGGATCTGGGAGCAGATGCAGGCAAGGAAACTCACAGATGAGGTCAGCCGCAGCTTTTATATGGCGATGAAATTCCATTCCTATTTATGGAATTATAACAGGTTGTATTCTGACAGCAGACAAAAGTTCCTGGAAAATTTGGTGAAAGATGAAATTCTTGATTTTGATGAGACGTTGGTTTCCTTTGTCATTCCGGAAAAAGACAAAATGCTTGCCTTATGGAAAGGCGACTGGAGCGATGTGCGGATAAAGAATGAGAGAGATGAGAAAAGAAGGAACAATGCAAGGGAAATATTAAGAATCTTTAAGAAGGTTTCCCGCATGGTTATTGTATGCGCGGGGGAGCAGGCAGTTTCATTGCTGGAACTGGAGGATAGACTGGGCACGGGAAAGGTATGTGCCGTCTGTGATAATTCCTTGGCCGTGCAGGGCACGAGTGTGGTAAACAGGAAGGTTATAAGCGTAAAGGAGGCAGTCGCAGGATATCCGGACGCATATTTTGTGATTGCCAATAAGAGGCATATACAGGAATTGCAGGAGCAGTTACGGGGTATGGGGATCACGGAAGAAAAAATATGTATATGCCAAGAAAAGGCTCGGATTGGGAGTAAGTTTATAGACTTTTTATTGATGGATGACACCATGTGTCATTCGGAGGACGAGGCGTGAATATGAACAGTAACAGAGATATAAACAAAAGCAGTGCCAATGTAGGCAGAATGGACTTGAGCAGACTGAAACCTGACGGGATAACAGCAGAGGAAATTATTGCAGAACTGCCCAAGGGACTGATTAAATGGTATTCATTTGACCCGAAACGGAAAGCGCTGTATATTACTGGAAATACACGGACAGACCAGATACTTTATGAAGCGGTGAAAGAAAGTGGGATGTCAGTTGATTTATTGAAAGCAGAAGAGATTCGGGGCATCGCTGACAGTAATGTACCGCAGTATGATTATGTGATATTATCTTACGTATTGGAACAGACAGAGGATATGAATGCAGGAGCGGGGTTCCTGACAGATGTGCGCCATGTGTTAAAGACAGATGGCAGGCTTTTTATGGGACTTGATAATCGGCTGGGAATCCGGTATTTCTGTGGTGACAGGGATAAATACACAGGGCGTAATTTTGATGGAATCGAGAATTACATGAGGGCAAAGCTGGCAAAATATGATCATGCAACAGGACGCAGCTATGCGAAAGCTGAAATTCAGGAGATGCTTAGGAGGGCAGGTTTTTTAAAAACAAGGTTCTTTTCAGTGCTTTCAGGACTGGAGTGTCCTCAGGTTCTTCTGGCGGATGACTATACTCCAAATGAGCAATTGGATATCAGAATTTTCCCACAGTATAATTTTGCAGAAACAGTATTTCTCGACGAGGAAATGTTGTATGATCAGCTATTGAAAAACGGTATGTTCCACCCTATGGCAAATGCGTTTTGGATTGAGGCTGTTATAGACGGGGAAGTGTCAAATGTAAACCAGGTAACGATGTCCATGAACAGAGGCAGGAAAAATGCAATGTTCACAGTCATCCGCAAAGATGGTTATGTGGAGAAAAAGGCAGCGTATGCGGAAGGAAATTCCAAGCTGAAAAGCCTTATGGATAATACGGCGGATCTTGAAGCGCATGGAATTAATATGGTTAAAATGGAGTTAAGGAATGATGCCTGCATCATGCCATACGTCCGTGCGCAGTCGGCACTGGAATACCTGCGGGATACACTGTCTAAGGATAAAGGCAGATTTCTGGATGAACTGGACAGATTATGGGAATTAATTCAGCATTCATCGGATCATGTTCCATATGATGAAATTGACTGGGACAGGTTTGAACCCGGATGGGAAAATATGGCGGAGACGGATCCCCTAAAAAACCAATGGAAAAACTTTGTACTCACAATGCCGGATGCCAAGGACAGTATTGGTGTTATTTTGAAAAGAGGATATATTGATCTGATTCCGTTAAACTCTTTTTATGAAGAAGGGGAATATATTTTCTATGATCAGGAAATATATGTGGATAACCTTCCGGCAAAGGTGATTATGTCAAGAACAATCGATACGGTCTATCTGGGGAATTGGCATTTGAATGATATTCTTCCCAGAGAAGAAGTAAGGGAGCGTTATAATATTCTGTGTTGCAAAAAACTATTTGACAAATTTTCGGGGAGATTTTTGGCAATTCTTCGAAACGACCGTATTCTTAGGGAACACTATAAAACGGCACGGAAAAACATTGAAGTAATCAATTCCAACAGGCAGAGGATCAATTATTCGGCTAACGAATATGATGTGATATTCAGGGATATTTTCAGAGGGACAAGTGGACGGAAGATATATCTGTTTGGCTCGGGGAAATTTGCCGAGCTGTTTCTTTCCCAGTTTGGCAAAGACTGTGATATTGCAGGATTGGTAGATAATGACAGGGATAAATGGAATACGGATTTGGACGGAATACCCATCTACTCACCTGAGATTTTAAAGAATCAGGAGAATGGTACATATAAAGTTATCATTTGTATCAAAAATAATATGGCTGTTATGGAACAGTTACTGGGGATGGGGATCAACAACTTTAGCATTTATGATCCCAATCTTACTTACGTAAGACCTAAGCCGGTGTTTCCGAAAATAGGAAATGATGGAGTATCAGAAAAGAAAAAATATAATGTGGGCTATGTAGCCGGTGTATTTGACCTTTTCCATATTGGACATTTGAATTTATTAAAGCGTGCAAAGGAACAGTGCAATTATTTAATTGTCGGAGTGGTAACAGATGAAGGGGTAATCCAGAAGAAACGTTCAACACCGTTTGTTCCTTTCTCAGAGAGGATAGAGCTTGTACGTTCCTGCAAGTATGTGGATGAAGCTGTAGAGATACCGTTTGAATATTATGATACCGATGAGGCGTACCGCAGATATCAGTTTGATGTACAGTTTTCGGGCAGTGATTATGCCGATTCCGAAGGGTGGCTTGCAAAGAAGGAGTATCTGCGGAAACATGGCTCGGATTTGATATTCTTTCCTTATACGCAGTCTACAAGTTCTACACGGATTAAAGAGTTGATCAGTAGAAAGCTAATATAATAAATGAACATGTTTGTCTGACAGAGGGGGGGAATTATCATGGAGATATGTCTTTCTACAAATAGTTTTTCGGGGTTAGCAAAACCTCAGGAGTGTATCAATGGACTTTTGAATGTGGGATTTAAGGGTATTATGCTTGATTTAGGAAAAGCCTATTCTTCTGATGCTTTGGAAACTTATGGGATGAGAGAAACGAAATATGACAAACAGAAGACAAAGACAGTGCTCGTCGGTTTTTTGAAGAAATGTATGAAGAGTCCTTTAACCATGAATATTGTCCGTACACCGCACTTAAAATGGGATACGAAAAGGACGGATTTGAATGCTCTTATGCTTCAGATCGGAAAGGACAGTATTGAAGTCTGCAGGAAGGCTGGAGCTAAAAATATTGTGATCCAGCCATTATTTTCAGGAATCGCAAAGCAGGATATGTGGCAGGAAAATCGTCGTTATTATAGGGAATTGGGCAAAATAGCACAGGAAAACAACATCTGTATCCTTCTGGAAAATCAATGCAGTTACAAAAAAGAGCGTTATGTCAGGGGTGTCTGTTCAAGTCCTTTTGAGGCATCGGAATGGATAGATACTCTGAATAAGGAATTTGGAGATGAAGTTTTCGGATTTTGTCTTGACACCTGTGCAGGAACCCTTTGTGGGCAGGATGTAGGAGTAATGGCAGTTGAGCTGGGAGACAGGTTAAAGGCTGTGCTGGTCAGGGAGTGCGATTTTTTCCACGAGATGAGCGGACTGCCTTTTATGGGCAGAAAGGGGGATGGCACGGACTGGACAGGAATAATCAATGGTCTTAGAAAAATAGATTTTGATGGTATATTGATTCTGGATGCGGGCAGTACAATGCGGAATCTTTCGCATTTATTAAGTCCGTATCTGTATCCGCTCATGCGGTCTGTAGCTGACTATATAGGGTGGCAGGTTGAACTGGAAAAGAGAATCAAGAGGCATTCTCAGAGGGTTCTGTTTGGCGCGGGCAGGATGTGCGAAAAATATATGTTATGTTACAATGAGCAGTATCCACCACTTTTTATCTGTGACAACAATCCGCAATTATGGGGAAAAAGAATGTATGGTTTGGAAGTAAAGTCTCCAAATACGTTGAAGGAATTAACGGAAGAATGCGCAGTGATTATCTGCAACACGTTCTATGAGGAAATTGCCCGACAGTTGCGGGAGATGGGAATTAGAAATATTGAGACTTTTAGTGATGAGTATTTATATTTTGAAATGAGCAGAAAGGATAGGAAAGAACGAAATGGATAAAGACGTTGAAGATAAATATGCTTTTATTGAAATGAAAAATATGACATCAGTTTATGAAATAACAGATATTTTAGATTTGCCACAAATGGCCTATACTCATTTTATGAATTATGATGATGAAGTGCTGTATCTGCTAAGCGACGGTAAGATGGCAGGGGTGCTGTCTATTGGAGATTTAGAGCGATATTATGTTCGAGGGGGAGGGCAGAATGAACTGACAATAAATATAGATTATACATCGGCAACAGAGATTGATGTCAAAGCAGCAGAGGTTTTTTTTGAACGGATAGAAACAATCAATGAAATGCCTGTAGTTACAAATAGTAAGGAGTTAATTGGAGTAATAAGAAAAGAAAAGAGCAGACAGACACGGAGGATGCAAAGGGATTCTTTGATGGAAGCGAAGTATCGCATATCAGAGTGGCAAAGAAATAAACTGATACGATTTATTAACCACACAAAAGCTAAGGTATTTTTATATCATGAAGATTCGTCTGCAATTAGGGAATATTTAGGGGATAATGGAAAGATAATTCTAAAAAAACGTCGCGAAAGGGCTGGTGAAAAATACTGGAAAGGACTTTCAGACGAAGAATGGGTACGGTTTTTGGGAGAGGCAGAGCAGGATCCGAAAATTGTCGATGTTATGAGAACAGATTTTGGAAGCTGTGTTCCAAGCATTCGAAAAGGGGTAGTATTTTATAATGATCTTGAGAGCAGATTTTGTAATTGCAAAGACGGTTATAGAATTACATCTAATAATCCATCCAATGCAACGAGAAGAGTTATTCTGTATGGCGCATGTACAGTGGCAGGAGGGTACTGTAAAGATGATAAGACGATTGCATCATATTTGCAGAGGTATTTAAGCGATAATGGTTATACATTTTGGAAGGTATTAAATAAAGGGATATGTAATTCAGTGAAATTTTTTTCAAGAATGTTTACAGAAGAGTTATCAGAGAATGATATTGTGGTTATTTGGATTCCTCAGAGATGGCTTCCTGATGATAATATAGATAAATGTGTTTATCAAGGAAATTTGACTAAGGTATTCCTAGAGATATCTCCATTGATCGATAATATCTTAGACAGTTTTCGGCATTGTAATTATAAAGTGAATCAGAAATTGGCAGAGCAGATTTATAAGGACATTTGTGCGTCAAAACTTCTTGATAGCCCTATGCAGCCTGATATGCCTGAAAGACAGCAGGATTATTATATTGATTGGGATATCTATATTTATTTTAGGGATTATTTTGAACAGAATGACTTACATAAAGAGGATGATTGTGTAAAAACGGGAGCATTTGTAATAACCTGTGATTCTTTTACTCAAGCCCATCGGATTTGGATTGAGGAAGCACTGAAGTATGTCAATAAATTGTATTTATTTATAGCGGAAGATCCTAAATTGCAATTTTGCCTTGATGACAGGCTTAGGATGGCGGAGTCAGGGGTGGAGGGACTTTCAGGGGTTATAGTTGTTCCAGCGGGAAAATATATATTTCCCAATAATCTTTCCCGAAGTATTAGAAAGGGCAAAGCGAACCAAGATGTAATGGAATATGATTGTGATATATGGGGAGAGGTTGTGGCAAAACAATTGGGAATTCAATACCGGTTTGTGGTTGATGAAGCTGAGAGTGTTGTCTTGAAAGAATATCATGAAAATGTAAAACGTATTCTACCCAATTTTGGGATAAAAGTTATAGAATTTACAAGGGAAAATGAATTGGAAGGGAGGAATTTGTGATGCAGGCAAGTGTAACAAAATGGTTAGATGAAACAGCGCATAGATATCCAAGTAAAACTGCCCTTGTTGATGAAGAACAGAAAATTACCTACCAGGATTATAGAAAGAACAGCATTGCGATCGCAAGAGCTATGATAGAGTTGGGAGTGGGACAGCAGAATCCGGTTGTTGTGTATATGGAGAAGAGTGCAAAATTAGTAGTTTCTTTTATAGGAATAGCCTATAGCAGAAATGTTTATTCCCCTATTGATGTAGATATGCCAGGCACAAGGGTAGATAAAATTTTGGAGGTACTACAACCGAAAGTAGTGATAACCACAAAAGAATTAAGACTTCGTTTTGAACAGTACCAGTATAAGGGAAAGTACCTCATTTATGATGATATAATACCTCAAGAGGACGATGAGCTGATGGTTCGGTCTATCATGGAAAGGATTATTGATACGGACCTTTTATATGTACTGTTTACGTCTGGCTCAACAGGAGTTCCCAAAGGGGTCGGAATATGTCATCGTTCCGTAATTGACTATATTGAATGGGTAACAGAAGAATTTGCTATAACTTCTGATGATTCTTTTGGTAATCAGGCACCGTTTTATTTTGATAATTCTATTCTCGATATCTATTCATCACTTCGTTCCGGAGCGACGCTTTATATAATTCCTAAAAAATTGTTTTCTCAGCCGGTCTTGTTGCTTGAATATATCAGGGAGAATGATATTAATACAATATTTTGGGTGCCATCAGCATTGATTGCTGTGGCGCAACTGCGTGCATTAAAAAATGTCGATCTTACAGATACGTTAAAAAGAGTTCTTTTTTGTGGAGAAGTAATGCCTAATAAGCATCTTAATTTCTGGAGGAAATATTTACCAGAGGCTGTCTATGCTAATTTGTATGGGCCGACAGAAATCACAGACGCGTGTACATATTACAAGGTAGAAAGAACATTTAATGATGAGGATGCATTGCCAATCGGTAATCCGATGAGAAATACCGAAGTTTTGCTTCTTGATGAAAATAATGTTCTAATCCCATCTTCACAGAAAGATGTGCCGGGAGAGTTGTGTATCAAAGGAACTTGTCTTGCAATAGGTTATTATAGGAATCCAGAAAAGACGAAACAAGCTTTTATACAAAATCCTTTAAATGACAGATATGAGGAAAAAATATATCGGACAGGTGATTTGGCTGCCTACAATGAATATGGAGAGTTAATGTATCTTGGACGGAAAGATTATCAGATCAAACACATGGGACATCGCATTGAGTTAGGTGAGATTGAAACGGCTGCTTCTTCTCTTGATGATATTTCAAGATGCTGTTGTCTGTATGATGTTAAGAAAAGTAGAATTGTAATGTTTGTTGAGTCAGAGAAAGAGCTTTCTAAAAGTACAATTAATGGATATTTGACTGAAATGATTCCTGAATATATGCTTCCGGGGAAAGTAGTGAATGTATCTGTTATGCCATTCAATGCAAACGGAAAAATTGATAGGAAAGCACTAGAGGAGATGTTGTAGATGGGGCATTGGACATTATTAGAGACAGGGGATGAATTAACCGAAAAGATTCAGAAACTCCAAAGGAAATGTACAAAAAGAGTATTATCGAACTATTTTCTTTCGGATAAACAGATAAATGAAGAAATAGTAAATACGGAATTTTTTTACATAGAGGAAGATGAGAACATTACATTAATCAAGCGCTGCGATGATTTTTATCAGATGTATTATTTTATAG
>JAIEEY010000444.1 GCA_029067205.1 Lachnospiraceae bacterium | reverse complement strand
CCCATGCATAATACAAAATCTCTGCATAACGCTCCGTTACATTGACAATACGGTAATTGTTTGCCGGCACATTCTTATCATAATTTCCGCCCCACGGCCATGGACTCGACCATCCAAACGCGACATAGTCCTTTCCGTCAGCGAAACCTTGAAGCAACAAATCCCTGTTAGCAAGAGCCTGCTCCGCTTTTTCATCGGCAAGTTTTACGATGGTACTGCCATCGCGGTCACAGAATGCCTGCGCCCACTGCTCGATTGTTTTGTATGCAGTCTGGGTGTTTTCAGCTGCGTTGATCATGGATTGACAAGTTTCCAGATCTTTCTCAAGCTGCTGTTTGGCATCCTGAGATTCCCGTATCAATTCCTGCAGCCTTGCTTCCAAAGCGGCTGATTCTTCCGAAGTCAACTGTAATTCTTTCATTTTTTCCAGCTGCCACCGCACCTTCATTTCTCCCATTGTCAGCTGCTTCTGCATTTCTATCAGTGATACCTGTTTCGCATGGAGTTCCTCGACAGTTATTGTCGCGCCATGTTCCAATTCCTGATTTAGAGTTTGTGACAGATCTCTCGCGTCAACCAGAGTTAATAATACACTGTTTTTGACAAATATGGAACCGTTTTTAATGGGGGCATCAAGGTTCGTTTTAGTATCAATATCTGTCACATCGGAGGAGTGGTCTGCGTCAAAAAGCAACAGACTGTTATTGATATCACCTACACATTTGAATTGATACTGGTATTTCCCATCGTCCGTCGTTGCTGTCAAAATATTGTCTTTTAGCTCGTAGCTTCCGTATGGATAATAAGAGCTGAGCATGTTATAGTAAAATGAGAATGTACCATCTTTGTCAAGTCTCAGCTGGGGAACAGCGAGATATTTTTCTGGATCTGGATTGATCACCTCATATATGCCTGCAATTGTAAAAAGGTCATCTATATTGTATTCCTCGGCAGGAAGCACTTCAGAAAGACCGTCATCCTGTACGGCTGCATTTTCTGGATTGTCCGTGTTTTCAGGGCCGTCGGCTTTCTTCTGTGTCATAAAACACACTGGCACAATAATACATGCCAGCACTGCTGCCGCAAGTACCCAGAATGCCGGCTTTTTGTAATTCAGAACATTTTTCACGCGCTCTTTCACGCTGACCTCGCCAAAGGCAACCGGACACGCTGCAATCATACGGCGGTTTGAAGCACTGTTGAGAAGCGCCTGTGAGTATGCCTTTTTGCATGATGCGCCGAGCTGTTTGATAACTTTCTCGTCGCAGATCAGCTCGATGTCCTTGCACAGCATAATATAGGCAATCCATACGCAGGGATTGAACCAATAAACAGATAAGAGAAGGAATCCGGCTGGTTTTATCAGGTAATCCTTTCTTTTCATATGCGTCATCTCATGCTGAACCACGTAAGGCAGCTCTTCGTCGGCAATACCATCTGGAATATAAATGCGCGGTTTTATGATTCCGAATAAAAAAGGATTTTCGATTGCATTATTTTGATAAATCTTCTGACAAATTTTCGTGTTCCCACAGTCCTGCGAAACGTCCATAGGTATGGACATTTTGACACGGTTTTTGAGCCGCAGCCAGCTTGTAAGCATATAGCCAAGCATCAGTGCCATACCAACCAGCCATATCTTTGTACAGATCAGTACTGCTGCTTGTGTTCTGCTCATACGCTTTTCTGCGGAAGGTATGAACGTACTAGGAATCGGCTGGCTGACCGACGAATTTATGCTGACAGTGTTTGATGTCATATTCATATCTGGCCGTACTGCATCATAAATATATTCATCTACCACCTGCATATTCGGAATCAGGCTGAATACAGACTCCACTGAGAACGGAATCAACAAGCGGATTCCGACCAGCAGCCACAGGAAGCTGCGCATGCTCTTTGGCGCTTTCCGCAGTAAAAAACGCACTAAGAGAACAGCCAGAATCAGATAACTTGCTGAGATACTCATCTGGAATATATTGATAAATAGTTTCTCCATGTTAATCCTCCATGCTGCTAAAGAACTGTTCGTTGAACATGTTGTTTCTGAACGATTCTTAACAACCCATACATAATATTGGAACAGTTAGTATAAATATGTCGTGTAAGTTTTTATATATGCATACATCGATAGTATATTACTCTTTATAAGCATCAATAATCTTTTGAATTTCGTCAACTTCCTGTTTTGAGAGATTCTTTTTCCGCGCAAAAGCTGCAATGAAACTTGGCAGGGATCCGGAAAAGGTTCGCTCGACAACCTCTGCACTCTCGGCTGACTGTACCTCCTCCTTGGAGACGAGCGATGTCACGACCGTCCCCTCAGATTTTAATACACCGCGTTCAGACAGCCGTCTGATGACCGTATATGTAGTTGATTTTTTCCATTCTAGTTTTTCATTGCACAAACGCACTAATTCACTGCTTGTCACGGGCTCATTCTCCCATAAAATCTCACAGAATCGATATTCGCTCTCAAATATTTTTGGTGTTTCCATTGTTATCTCCGCCTTTCTTTTCCATTTACGATGCGTTGTCTCTGGTTAAAAACCTTCGTACACGCAAGTTGGTCTAATGCATTAAACTTGTTGTTAGTTTAACATATTAGACCAGTGCTGTCAACATATATTTTAGCGTACTAATTCCGAGTGCTCCACGACTCCAATCTAGTACAGCGTTGCATAAATAACGGTGAAAAACAGTGCCTGATATTTGTGTCAGGACAAGGCGGAGGACGGAGGCAATGCGATGGCATTGTTGACTGACGACAACATAAGGACTGTGTCAGCCCTTTGTACTGTGCAAATAGCAGGTGCTGTATTCACCGTTATTTACGCAATGATGTACTAGTTTTTGTAGAGTGTTACTCATTATCATATTGTAACGTTTTCTCTGTATATTTCCGCTCCATTTCGTGTTTCAGCTTTCTGTTTGCGACTGTCTCAAATATAATCGAGAAATCGTAGTATGCCGGATACAGTTTTTCTGCTGCCACATGGAGTTTGACCCGCTTGTGATTGATCCAGATCTTTTTATCTGGAAGCTGCACCCGCAGAACGCCTTTTTCATTGACTGGCACACACACAATGCCGATTTTTTGGTTTGGATATACCATCACACTGTCGCCAAGTCTGTATTTTGTGCTGAGGTCTTTCTTAGAGTTTGTCCTTTTCACCTTGGCAATCTTATGTGTACTCTGTCTTGTGATACCCGTATCTTCCTTCTGAAATCTGTAATCGTCTATTGCTGACTCGCCATAAGCCGCCCGAATTGCTGTTTTCAGCATTTCGTTTGGCATGCCAAGTCTGTCTGCGATGTAAAAAGCACAGCTCTCCCCTGCTTCCCCGATCACCATCTGGTAGGTTGGCCGCAGCGTTTCTTTATTGAAAGTCATTCTTGCATTGATAACGTCCTGCGTTCTCTCCGCATACTCTTTTACCTCGGGATAATGTGTCGTAACAAGGAACAGACATTCACTTTTTCGAAGCTCCTCCAGTATTGCAACCGCAATTCCCATACCCTCTGCCGGATCTGTGCCAGAGCCCATCTCGTCCATGATCACAAGACTGTCCCGATTTACCTCGCTTAATACTTCCAACACATTTTTAATATGTGCTGAAAATGTTGAGAGATTTTCTGTAATGTCCTGTCCGTCTCCTATATCGCAGAGATATCCGCTGTTCATACAGATGTCCGCGGCTGTACAGGTGACATGGAGTCCGCACTGCGCCATGATACAGCTAAGCATGACTGTCTTGATTGCCACTGTTTTTCCGCCTGTGTTTGGTCCGGTTATGATGATACCTCTCGCCTGTTTCCCGATTTCGAACTGCAGAGGTACATTTACTTTTTTGTCCATCAGCGGGTGTCGTGCGTCTGCCAGGACAATCCGGCGTTCTGTGTTGATCGATGGCTCTACAGCGTCCAGATCGATGCTGAGTTTGCCTTTTGAAAATACGAAATCCAGTTTTTCAATCAATCGGATATTTTCGTTCATTATGATGATTGTCTCTGCGACCATTGCTGTCAGCGTATATAAGATGCGGTATACTTCGTTTTCCTCACTGATCTGGAGCAGTTGCAGCTCTTCATAATACTTCGCGACACTCACAGGCTCGATAAAAAACGTATTTCCCGTGGCAGATTTGTCAATCACACTTCCTGCTATTTTAAACTTATATTCTTTTTTTACAGGCACGCATATTCTCCCATTTCGCGTGGTACAATAGCTGTCTGCCATACATTCCTTGTTG
Organism: Lachnospiraceae bacterium; assembly: GCA_029067205.1. GTDB lineage: Bacteria > Bacillota > Clostridia > Lachnospirales > Lachnospiraceae > COE1. The sequence continues at coordinate 3,445 of JAIEEY010000444.1, read as the reverse complement.
GAACGCATGACCTGCTCTGCTTTCTGTTTCATCTGTTCCCCGCATCGTAGGATATCGCCTCTGATTTGTTTGAGCTCTTTGGAGGCATAGTCATCGACTGCACCATTTCGGATCTGCCTGCCAATCTCCTCTCTGAGTGCTTCTACTGCATCTAAATTTTCCTCATAATATGCAAGCGGATTGTCGTACATTTTTCCTCTGCCCAGATAATCCTTTAAGCGCCGTACAGCGACCAGAACCTTTTCCACACGCTCGAGTTGATATGGTGTCAGGCAGTTGCCTTTCTCAGCGATTGTCAGGATTTCCTTTGCCTCCGCAACATTCTGCAGGGGCGGAGTGCCTAATTTTTCAATTAAATTTCTGCTGTTTGTGGTGTCCTTGAGCTGTTTTCTAAGCTCACTTTCTGACAGATAACAAGTCACCGCTCCAATAGTCTCTTTTGCCTTGTCTGTGACTGCCAGTTCCTTCCATAGTTCCTTTATTTTATCAAATTCTATTTGTTTATCGATATTCATTTTATAGTCCTTTCTTAGGAACTGTTAAGAATTAACTTTGCATAAGAAGATTTAGACAAGTCAGATGTAAAGATTAATTCTTTAACAGTTCCTTATTACAATTTACAATTCTTTTTCCATACACACATCAGATTTTTGCATGGTTCTTCACATGATTCCCACCACTTTTGCGGACATCTGAATAGTAATTCAGTCGTTTCTTACGAACTTGCGCTGTTATAGTGCCTCAGCCCATGCTTCCATACTGCACCTGTAATCGCTGAAAACAGCACCAAAACGCTGATTCCATAGACTCCCATCCATAAATCCATCTCCCCGATCATGCTTTGCACTGGCAATGTTGCCATGATTCCATACGGCAGTATCAGATAAAAAATCACCTTATACACCCCATAGAACGCAATTCCGGGCAGTTTCATGCACAGGTCAATGCCTGCCTCCTCAATCTGTTCCATACGCGCCATGGACACGATATACAGCGAAACAGAACGAATAATTACTTCCATTTCATAATACAAAATTTCCATAAGAACAATCCAGAAGAGATACGCTGTCAGTTTTGCAAATGTCAGTTCCGCATCCAGCCCAGATACTCCAAATGCAATAATACACATGCTCATCAATATGAGAGGCACAGAACCAGGACTAATGTTTTCAAAAGTCAGCCGAAATAGTGGACTGACCGGTTTCGTCAGATACAAATCTAATTCCCCTGACCGGATTTTGCTTGGAATTGCATTGATTCCAAAGAAATACACGGTCATATTAACTGCGTTTAGCAGCGAAAACGTCCCAATATACAGAATCATTTCACCTCTTTCCCAGCTCCCAATTGTATCCACATTGGAATATACTACCCCAAATGCCAGCAGTTGTATCAGAAACAGACTCCCGTCCACAAAAAACGGTGCAAAAAAATCCAGCCGAAACACTGCAAGCCCATGAAAACGCAGGTAAAACAATTCCCGCAGCACACGCCAGTTTTTTCTGATTTTACTCATCTTTTTCATCATATTCCCACCCCATCATAAGTCTTGAAATATTTTTTCTGTATTACCCAAATCATAACCTGTATCGCCACGCACCAACAGCCGATGACTGCAATGCCTTCCAATGCCTCTTCCTTACACTTTCCGGTCAACAGCATGGAAGGCAGATAAGTGACATAATAGAACGGCAAAATACGCATAATGCGAACCACAAACTCCGGAAACAATGCCAGAGGAACGATACTTCCGGTTATCAGTGATACCAGATTGTTCTTGATCATCAGGAATGTGCCAATTCCCTGATATTTTAAGGTCAACAGTCCAAGAAAATAATTTAACTGCACCATAAAGACCATTCCCAGTATCGTCATAATGACAGCACATGCAATCACAAACCATTCGGAGGCAAAGACAAATTGGATTCTAAATACAAAAATCCACACAACTGCCGCAATAAAATCAAAGGCGAGATAGAACAGTACCACACCCAGCTCCATTGCCATAAAATACAGTTCTATTCCGACGGGTATCACCATATATTTTGCAAATGTTCCGTTTCGAATCCTGTAATGTATCTCCCTGCTGATTCCGTCAGACATCTCCAGCTGGGACAGGAAGGAGCTGACAATGTAATAGGAAAGCATTCCGTGAAACGTGAACGCCCCGACCATCTCTTTCCCTTGGAAGATGATTCCCCACAAGAGATATGCAAAAAGGATTTTGGAGATGGTAAAGATCATGTTAAAAATGACATCTGCCCTCCATGCCAGCTGCGTCTTTGTATATGTTTTTGCTATTTCCCAATATTTTCTCATGCTCATCCTCCTAAAATTCTTGTTGATAGATGCGTTCAACTACAATGCCAATCTCCTCTTCCTCAATAACAATGTCTTTGGGTTCGTGTTCCATAAGTTCAGAGAACAGGCATTTTGCATTTTCTTTAGGTGCCTCGTATACTTTCTTGTATGGTTCATCCACGACAATGCTTACATGCTCTGTTCTTAGTGGAATGTATTCGGCCGGGCTGTCATACGTCACAATAATTTTCTTGTTTTTCTGATATCTGTCAAACAGTTTGTCTGTAGCACCATCATATATCTTTGTGCCATGGCTTATAACGACTGTTCTCTTGCACAGCGTCTTAATATCTTCGATATAGTGCGAAGTCAGGATAATCGTAGTCCCCTTCTCCTCATTAATTTTCTTTAGAAAACTGCGGATTTGCTTCGAAGCAATGGCATCTAAACCAATTGTCGGCTCATCGAGGAACAGAATCTTTGGATTATGGAGGAGCGCTACGATTAGTTCCATTTTCATCCGCTCTCCGAGTGACATGGTTCTTACTTGTACATCCATCAACTCTTCTACACCGAAAAGTTTCACAAAGTAATTTTTGTTCTTCTGAAACGTTTCCTCTGAAATCTCGTATATTTCCTTGAAAAGACGAAGGGTATCGTTGACTGTCAGCTCAAAAAACAGCTGGCTTTTTTGTCCCATCACGACAGCATACTGCTTCTTAAACTCATTTTTTAAATCATTTGGATAATATCCCAATACGTCAATCGTTCCCTCTGTCGGGGCGATGATTCCCGTCAGCATCTTGATCAGTGTCGTCTTTCCAGCACCGTTGGGACCAATCAGCCCGACAAACTCACCTGCCTGTAAGGACAGACTGATGTGATTTACTGCCATTTTTTCCTCGTATTTGCGCTTCATAAGACTTGCTATGCTCCCACGGATTCCTTCTTGTTTCTTGTATCTGCGGTACGTTTTTACTAAGTTGTTTATATTGATAATTGTATTGTTCATGTTCTCACTTTCCTTTCTTTTTGTTCATAGAAACCATTCAATGCCTTACAACGCAAAAAGACCATAGCTGCCCTAAAGCGATACCATGGTCTCTTTGACACATCTCCGAGCCCACGATACCTAGGCAGATAG
>JAIEEY010000443.1 GCA_029067205.1 Lachnospiraceae bacterium | reverse complement strand
TTCCTCCATTATATCGGCTACGGTCTCTATTTTATCTGCCTTATAGGCATTGCTCCCGCAGAAAATCAATCCTGCCGCGAGATTTCACTTCACTGCGTTGATCAGTGCCTCCGTGATGCAATAGGGCTCCGTATCCGGCTTGCAGGTGGTAATGCACTGTCTGCAGCCCCTCATAAAACGCTCACCTGCTTTTACCTTGTCAAGAAATGCATTGTGTATCGCACGTCCCGGCATTCCTACCGGACTTTTGACGATGACGATATCCTCCTGCTTTGCGTCGATGTAAGCCTGTTTATATGTGTCAGAGGCATCACATTCCCTGGTTGTCACAAAACGTGTCGCCATCTGCACACCTTTTGCTCCCATCGCAAGGTAATGATCCATATCCTTCCGGTCATAGACACCGCCCGCAACTACCACTGGCGTCTCAAGCTCATCTGCAAGCGCTATGATGGATTTCACCTCGTCATCATAATTTTTTTCATGTGTCACTGTGTATGCATCGACATCTTCCTGTGAAAATCCCAGATGTCCTCCCGCCAAAGGTCCTTCGACCACGACCAGATCGGGCTTCCTGTCATATTTCTTTTTCCAGTGTTTTGCTATGACATGCAAAGCTTTCCTGCTGGAAACAACAGGGGCAATCTTTACCTTACCCGCAATCTCGGGCAGTGTCATGGGAAGTCCCGCGCCGGATATGATCAGGTCAACGCCCGCCGCCACTGCCGCTTTGACGTAGTCCTCATACCGCTTTGTCACCACCATGATATTGACGCCAATGATACCGCCGTTTGCCGCCTCTCGTGCCTTTTTTATCTCCTCACCGACTGCTCTTAGATTACATTCAATCGGATGTCTGTCAAAATCCGGATCGCGATAGCCGATCTGGGCGGTCGAGATCACTCCCACGCCGCCCGCTGCCGCCACTGCTCCTGCCAGACCTGACAGACTCACACCGACACCCATTCCGCCCTGTATCACAGGAATGCGCGCACAGAGATCGCCTACTCTTAACTCATTCATTCTTATACCCCTTGCGTGCTCCGGCACGCATAGCAATCAATATTTTATCCCCTAAAAATTCCGGAAACGCTCATAGCGCTCGTCTGCGATCTGTTCCCCGGACTTTCCGTCATACTTCTCCAGAAATTCCTTGATGTGCTCCTTCATATAGCCGCCAATCGCCGCCGCAGTCTTCTTGTCTGCACCGCCAAACTCCGGAATGATACGCTCGATCACACCAAGTCTCTTCAAATCCTGCGCAGTGATGTTCATGACCTCACTTGCCTCCTGCGCCCTGTTGGAATCCTTCCATAAGATAGAAGCAAAGCCTTCCGGTGAGAGAATCGAGTATGTTGCATTCTCCATCATCCACACTTCATTTCCGACTGCCGTAGCGAGAGCGCCGCCGCTGCCGCCCTCTCCAATAAGAATACAGAGTACTGGAACTTTCAGCCCTGACATTTCCAGAAGATTTCTCGCAATCGCCTCGCCCTGTCCGCGCTCCTCTGCCTCAAGACCGCAGAACGCACCGGACGTGTTGACAAAACTGATGATCGGACGGTTAAATTTCTCCGCCTGTTTCATCAGGCGCAGTGCCTTCCGATAACCTTCCGGAAGCGGCATGCCAAAGTTTCTCTCCTGACATTCCTTGAAGTCCTTACCCTTAATGTCAGCCACCACGGTCACCGGCTGTCCCTCAAGAAACGCAATTCCACCAACCAGTGCCTTGTCATCCGCAAAACCTCTGTCGCCGTGTGCCTCAACGAAGATATCAAAAATACTGTCCATATAATCCAGGGCAGACGGACGCTCCGCCTGACGGACCGCCTTAACTTTCTCCCATGCACTGCGCGGTTTCGACTTCCATGACTGCTCTTTTAACTCCTCGCTGAGCTCAAAGTGAAAATCCGTATTTGGATAAAAGTCTGTATACGTCTTTTTGCCTGTACCCTGATGGGACTTGATCAGGAAGTGAATCGTCTTCTTCAGATTCTCACGAAGCACAATGCCATCCACAAAGCCATGTTCCACCAGAAATTCTGATGTCTGGAATCCCTCCGGAAGCTCCTGTCCAATCGTCTGCTTGATGACTCTTGGCCCCGCAAAACCGATCAGTGCGCCTGGCTCTGCCATAATCACATCACCGAGCATCGCAAAACTTGCTGTCACGCCGCCAGTCGTAGGATCGGTCAGAATCGTGCAGTACAGCAGGCCTGCATCACCGTGCCTTTTGATCGCAGCCGAAGTCTTTGCCATCTGCATCAGGGAAACGATTCCCTCCTGCATTCTCGCCCCGCCGGAACAGCAGAACAGAAATACCGGAAGCCCTAACTCTGTGGCGCGCTCGATCGCCTTTGTGATCTTCTCCCCCACAACATGCCCCATACTCGCCATCATAAAACGGGAATCGCACACACCAAGCACAATATCATCGCCAAATACCTTGCAGCGCCCGACAGTCACTGCCTCATTCAACCCTGTCTTTTCCCTTGCTGCCGCAAGCTTATCCTCATATCCCTCATAGTCAAGCGGATTGCTTACCTCCATATCCTCAAACCACGGCTCAAAACTCTTCGCGTCAGCAACCATGCGGATTCGATTGTTGGTCTTTACCCTGAAATATCCGCCACACTCATAGCACACATACTTCTTCTTGACTACGCGTGCGCGTTCTACCATCTTGCCACACTTGGGACACTTGACTAGACTGGTGTCTTCTTTCTTTTCAATCTTTGTCTCCTCAGCAGCTTCCTGCGTGTCTTCTGATTTATTTTTCAGCTTTTCCTCAAGCTTATTGTACAAATTAATAGGAAATCTTCTTCTGGTCTTTATATGTTGTGCCTTGTCCATCAACCAACCTCCTCACTGTCTATATACAGATGCCACTTCCAAACATTTAGGTACTCTTAGGCTGCGTCTTTTGCATCCTTAGTGTTACTTTATGTTTTCTATTCCCCGATTGCAAACATTAACTCCGCCTTGCAGGCAGTTTTACCGTCGACCGTGGCGACAGCTTCCCCGACACCGATCGGTCCCTTGACCTTTGTAATCTTTGTCTCGAGCATCAGCACATCGCCTGGAATCACCTTCTGCTTAAACCGTGCCTTGTTAATCCCTGCAAAATACGCGGTCTTGCCCTTCCACTCCGGCAGACCGAGCAGCGCAACTGCCCCAACCTGCGCCAGTGCTTCCACGATCAGTACGCCCGGCATGACGGGATTGCCTGGAAAATGCCCTGCAAAATACGGCTCATTGAAACTCACACATTTCTTTCCAAGTGCCCTGACACCTTCCTCGAGCTCCTCGATGGTGTCGATCAACATAAACGGATGTCTGTGCGGAATGATCTCCATAATTTCCTTTGCTGTATAAACTGACATATGTGTCACCTTTTTCCTTCTATATATAATAAACTCTCTACTCTAACTATTTAATCTTATCATTTTCATTTTTATTCTGCATATTTCTTCACTAAGATACTTGCGTTGTGTCCGCCAAATCCGAGTGAGTTGCTGAGTGCATAGGTAAAGTCCTCGCTGCTGCTCGCCTTACAGTAGTTCAAGTCCATCTCCTCCTCGCTCTCCGTGAGACCGACCGTCCGATGGATATATCCCTCCTGAAGCTCTTTCACGCAGGCAACAAACTCAACTGCTCCTGCCGCTCCCAAAAGATGCCCTACCATGGACTTGGTGGAATTAATCTTGATATTCCTTGCATGCTCTCCAAACGCAAGCTTGATTGCCCTTGTCTCGAATAAATCGTTGTGGTGCGTCGCAGTTCCGTGAGCGTTGATGTAAGTGATATCCTCCGGTGAAGCACCCGCATCCTTCACGGCATTCAGCATCGCTGTCGCTGCCCCCTCGCCGTCCTCTGCCGGTGAAGTAATGTGATACGCATCTGACGAGCAGCCGTATCCTACAACCTCCGCGTAAATCCTGGCTCCGCGCGCCTTGGCATGCTCAAGCTCCTCGAGCACAACAATTCCCGCACCTTCGCCCATAACAAAACCGCTTCTGTCCTTGTCAAATGGAATGGAGCAGCGCGCCGGATCTTCACAGGTAGAGAGTGCTGTCAATGAGGAAAAACCTGCAATTCCAATCGGTGTGATGGAACTCTCTGTTCCCCCAGCCACCATAATATCCGCGTCACCGTACTGAATCGTCCGAAATGCCTCGCCGATGGAATTCGTACCTGTGGCGCACGCTGTCACCACATTGATGCTCTTACCTTTGAGATTGTAGGCAATGCTTACATTTCCCGCCGCCATGTTGGATATCATCAGCGGAACCAGGAGTGGTGCCACTCTCGAAGGACCTTTCTCCTCCAATTTGGTATGCTCCCGCTCCATCGCCTGAAGGCTTCCAATGCCGCTTCCCACTGCACAGCCTGCCCTGTAGGGATCTTCCCTGGTCATGTCCAGACCGGCGTCCTCGATTGCCTCCTTTGCCGCAGCAACGGCGAACTGGCAGAAAGGCTCCATTCTGCGTGCAGCTTTTTTGTCCATAAAATCAGCCGCATTGAAGTCCTTGACCTCTGCTGCCAGCTTGCATTTATAATCCGTCGTATCAAAATAGGAAATCGGTCCAAAACCGATTTTTCCCTCTTTTACACTATTCCAGAAGGAGGCAACATCATTGCCGATCGGGGTCACTGCCCCCATGCCAGTTACTACTACTCTTCTCTTCATTTTTATACCCCCTTGCGTGCTCTGGCACGCATACCAATCAATAGTTTGAAAGCGACTTTAATACACAACTATATACACATACCACCATCTACACAAATCACTTGTCCGGTAATATAGTCTGAGTGCTCTCCTGCCAGAAACAGGACAAGATCCGCAATATTCTTTGTACTGCCCATCTTTCCCATAGGAATCATACTGTTCAGCGCTTTCTTTGCATCTTCTGTCATATTCCTGGTCATATCCGTGTCGATAAAACCTGGGGCAACCGCATTGACATTGATCCCACGGCTTGCAAATTCCCTTGCCACGCTCTTGGTAAGTCCAATCAACCCCGCCTTCGATGCAGAGTAATTCGACTGCCCTGCATTTCCAAGAACACCGCTCACAGAGGAAATATTGATGATCTTCCCGCTTCTCTGCTTGATAAAACTGCGTGAGAGATGTCTGATCATGTTAAAAGCACCCTTTAAGTTCGTGTCAAGCACTGCGTCGTAATCTTCCTCTGACATACGCATAATCAGGTTATCTCTGGTAACACCCGCATTATTCACAAGGATGTCCACCTTCTTGTACTTTGCAAGAACCTCCTTTACAAGTTCCTCACTGGATGCAAAATCAGAAACATTGCACTGCATCGCCTCTGCGCTGCCGCCGTTTCGTCTAATCTCCGCGACAACCTCCTCCGCGCTCTCCTTCGAACCGTTATAGTTCACGATAACTGTCGCGCCGTTTTTTGCCAGCGTAAGTGCGATTTCCCTGCCGATGCCTCTGCCCGCCCCCGTCACAAGAGCAACTTTTCCCGTTAACATCCCAATTCCTCCAATGCTTTATCCATATCTGCCAACTTATCTATATTCAAGCATTTTACGTCCTTATTGATCTTTTTCATAAAACCACTCAACGTTCTTCCCGGTCCGATTTCTATGAATATGTCGACGCCGTCTGCGATCATTTTCTCGATCGTCTGCTGCCAGCACACGGAATTTGACACCTGGTTTTTCAGAAGTGTCTTGACAGGCGCAGCTTCCGTTACATAAAGTGCGTCCACATTGCTGATATAGGGAATAGAAGGTTTTCTGAGCTTGATACCATACAGTTCCTTCTCAAGCTTATCCCCTGCTCCCTTCAACAGCTGCGAGTGAAAAGGTCCGCTGACTTTCAGCGGTACGCAGCGCTTTGCCCCGGCATCGGAAAGTGCCTTTGCTGCCTCTGTCACTGCCGTTTCTTCCCCTGTAATGACAATCTGTCCTGGACAGTTGTAGTTTGCGATGGTCACAATCCCCTCTGTCTGGCGGCAGATTTCTTCGACCTTATTACTGTCAAGACCAAGTACTGCTGTCATCGCACCGCCCTTCGGATATTCTTCCTGCATGAAGATGCCGCGCTTTCTGATGATATAAAACATATCCTTTAAATCCATGACATCCGCTGCTGCCAGCGCACCATACTCACCAAGGCTCAATCCCGCCGTGATATCTGCCTTGACACCCTTTGACTCAAACACTTTCAAAATCGCTACCTCTGTGGAAAGCATCGCAATCTGGGTGTATTCTGTAATATTGATCCTGTCATTTTCCGTAAAGCAGAGCTCCTCCATATCAAGCCCTGACACTTCGCCAGCAAGCTGATAGACCTTTCTTGCCTCCTCATATGTATCATAAAAATCCTTTCCCATGCCCACATACTGTGAACCTTGTCCTGGGAAAATAAATGCTGTTTTGCTCATTTTCTGCCTCTCTTAGTGATGCAGTCAGCTGTGTTCAGCTGCCGCATCTATGAATCCCATTAAATCCTGCTATGTCCGATAGCGGACTTAAAATGTCCTGCCTAGGAGCGCCATACCTTGCTCCATGATCTCCGCAATGATTTCCTTACATGGCTGCTCTTTTTTCACAAGCCCTGCAATCTGACCTGCCATCACTGTTCCGTTTACCACGTCGCCCTCCATCACGGCTTTTCTGAGGGAACCAAGGGTAAGCTTTTCAAGTTCCATGAAATCTGCGCCTTCTTTTTCAAGTTTTAAATACTCTTTGGTCATTTTATTTCGAATACTTCTGACAGGATGACCTGTCGTCGTGCCTGTCACTGTCGAGTCAATGTCCTTTGCCTTGATGAGCATTGCTTTGTAATTCTCATGTACAATGGACTCTGTTGCCGCCACAAAACGTGTGCCAAGCTGCACTGCCTCTGCGCCAAGCATAAATGCTGCCGCAAGGCCTCTTCCGTCTGCAATTCCGCCTGCCGCGATCACAGGAATATCCACTGCGTCTACCACCTGCGGCACGAGTGCCATCGTGGTGAGTGAACCGATATGTCCTCCGCTCTCCATTCCCTCGGCAACGACTGCATCAGCCCCGCCGCGCTGCATCAGCTTTGCCATCGCGACACTCGCCACTACTGGAATGACTTTTACACCTGCTTCCTTCCACTGCTGCATATATTTGGAAGGGTTTCCTGCTCCAGTCGTGACAACCTTGACACCCTCGTCTACAACCACCTGTGCGATTGCGTCCGCCTCTGGATTCATCAACATGATATTAACGCCGAAAGGCTTGTCTGTCACTTCCTTTACCTTCTGTATCTGTTCCCTTACAAATTCTGCCGGTGCACCACCTGCACCAATGATTCCCAATCCACCGGCCTCCGACACGGCCGCTGCCAGATTGTGTTCAGCGACCCATGCCATACCGCCTTGTATGATCGGATATTCAATTCCTAAGATCTCTGTAATTCTTGTTTTCATACAAGCTCCTGTCTCAATCAGTTCCTAAGCCTCAACGCCCTTATCCTGCAGATACTTGATAATAGCGCCGACTGTTGTGATCTGCTCCAGATCCTCGGGCGGAATCTCCACACCGTACTCCTCCTGGAATGCGTCTACAAGCTCGAACAAGTCAAGGGAATCTGCGTCCAGATCCTCCTTAAAACGTGTCTCTTCTGTGATCTCCACGTCCTCAATGTTTAACTGCTCCTCGATGATTTCTTTTACTCTTTCTAACATGTTTTTTTCTTCCTTTCTTTACATAAAAATTAATGTTTTCGTTACTTCATTGTAATTTCAATATTTTAATTTACTTTGACTATCAA
>JAIEEY010000442.1 GCA_029067205.1 Lachnospiraceae bacterium | reverse complement strand
CTCTATACCCTATTGCTGACAAGAAATCCTGCTAAACATACGCAGACAGAGGAAGCCATACAAAAAACACTTCCGGCGCTCTGTATTGTCATTTTAGCAGGCTCGATCATTTCAGCCTTTTTCTATTCGTGGTACATGACTGCGCCCATTAAGAAAGTGAGTAAACTTTCAAAGCAGATGGCAGATATGGATTTTGGCGGTTTTTGTCCCGTCGGACGCACTGATGAAATAGGCGTGTTATCTGACAGCTTAAATACACTCTCCCGGAAATTGTCGGCAACTCTTTCGGAATTGCAGGAAGCGAACCAAAAGCTGCAGGCAGATATTGATATGGAAAGGCAGCTTGAACGACAGCGGGTTGCGTTTTTTTCGGCGGCTTCCCATGAACTGAAAACGCCCATTACCATTATCAAGGGGCAGCTTCAAGGAATGCTCTATCAAGTGGGACGCTATAAAGACAGGGAAACATACCTTGCACAGTCTTTGGAAGTTACAGACACCTTGGAAAAAATGGTGCAGGATCTTTTGGCAATATCCCGGCTGGATACTCCGGGCTATACCTGCAAAAAGTGCAGACTTAATCTCAGCAAACTCATAAGTGACCGACTTGCGGCATATGAAGATTTATTTATGCAAAAGGATTTAACCGTTGAACACTCCATATCCCCGGAAACTTTTATTTTAGGGGATATACAGTTGCTACAGAAAGTATTGGATAATCTTTTGGGAAATGCGGCTGCGTATTCGGAAGCCGGAAACCATATAATCGTGGGCCTGTGGAAAGAAGCTGGAAATGCCAGCCTCACGATTGAGAATACAGGCGCACATATCCCGGACGAAAGTATCCCTAAATTGTTTGAGGCATTTTACAGGGTAGACCAGTCACGAAACCGACAGACTGGCGGCACCGGATTAGGATTGTATATTGTGAAAACAATTCTTGACCTGCATGGGGCAGAAATCAAAATTGCGAATACTGTTCAGGGCGTTATCGTTTCCGTACAGTTTTAAGGATATCGGGGAGGCGGCGAGTTTTTAGCTTGCTGTCTTTTTTATCGCAAATTTGCATTTCTCCACATAAAAAACATATTCAATTCAAAATAGATTCAAGATAGAATGGTAGTCTTTCATTGTACCCGAAAAGAGTAACAGAAAGCAATTCTACTATGAAAATATGTTTACCAATTATCTTTGCCGCCCTCTTAACAGTAAATGCGCTGACAGGGTGCGCAAGTCCAAAAAGTTTGGGCCAACGGAATCCTTCGTCCGAACAAAACAATGTTGCCATGCAAAGTAGCGAATCCACCATGAGCCAACCTATAACGTCAACAACTAAGGCTTTGGACCCAACCATTTCCCCTAATGCGTCTGCTGCATATGAAAAGCTGATTGCATACAAGACCGAGGACTACGGACAACAGAGCATAGCCGATTTTAACGCTACACTTGCATCGACACCCGATGAATTGACAGCGTTCCTTGCAGCAGTAGCTGATGTGAGCGGCACCATATCCCGTGATGACGAAAATTATGATTTTTTAGACACTACAATCCGTTTTTCGTCCCAGGAATTATATTGCGAGCATATGGGAGAAGAATTGACATTTTTCATTAGTCTAGTAAAAAAGAGCAGGCCATGCAACTATGTGGACGAGGACGGGGAAACGGTATATGATTTTACCTGTTTCGTTGAGGCGAATATCCCTTACTCCATCAATGATCCGAAACTTGTAACGGTAGCAGAGCGGGATAAGGCGTTGCTGACATTCAAGGAAGAAATGCAAAATTATTTGAATGGTCTGAACGAAAAAGAAGTTGCGTGCGGCAATATCAAAACAATGCTCACAGACAAGTCTGCCGAACTTGCAAATAGCTTATCCACTGAAAACATGAGATTATCGCCTTGTGAAATTTACATGATTGAAATCAACGGCGAAGCAGAAGAAGCCATTCAGTAATGAGACCAGCTATGAAAAATCGCAGGTATGCAGATATATGATGTGATAGACTAATTATCTATATGTTCTGATCTTGTGTAACTTATTTTATTATTGTGGTACTGATTGATAAACTGAAATAAAAGCGGGGCATTATCTGCCCCTATGCCTTTCTTTTCGTTTTTGCTGTTTCAATTCAAACATTCGTTTTTGTTCAGCTTCTTTTCGCTCTTTGCTGATTTTTTTACGCTCTGTTTTCATTTCTTCTCGCTGTAATTGAAGTGCTTGTTGTGACTTAGTTCCAATACCGATACTCTGTACCTGATTTTTTGCATTTCTTTGTAATCTTTTCGGATTACTGGCAACCTTTTTTACAGTGACATCAACAGCAGGACTAAACTTTAACTTGTAGTAATTCTTTTGAATAAAATCATATACATCATAATCTTTAGGCTCTGCTCCAAATGTCACCTTGCATACAGATAATTTTTCGTCTGATATGCGCTCAAAAACTCCTACCCAAAATGATTCTTCAAAGAATACAGTAAGTTTTGCCGAAGCTTTGTCCATAACGAAACCCTCCTTTTATTGTGTGTTATGGACAAAGAATGGACGTCCCAAGGAGGGAGGGCTACTTATACTTTTTTCAAGTACGGTTGGACTACCTACCAACTCTACACCGTAGTGCGTTGTGTTTTTATCTTTGTCATTTATTATAAAGCAACTTTTGATGCTTTATTTACTTTCCTGATTTGTACCGCTAATATAATACAACAATTAAACTTATATTTCTAACAAAAATCTATTAAATGCGGTGGTCTGTCTTTTCCATAGGCAGGCTGGGCGGTCTGCGTTATTTTTCATAAGGATTCTGGTAATCCGGGCAGAGGTATGTTTCGCTCCATGTCATCATCGTCTGCAGGACAGGGATGAAGCTCTCTCCAAACGCGGTAAGTGAATATTCCACTTTCGGCGGAATTTCCTTGTAAATCTCCCGATGGAGGAACCCGTCGCTTTCCAGTTCCCGGAGCTGTTTTGTCAGCGTAGACTGTGTGATTCCGTCAAGTCTGCGCATCAGCTCCCCGAACCGCTGGACTTTGTAAAAGGACACATACCACAAGATCAGTATTTTCCATTTGCCGCCGATTACGGACTGGAGCCTGCTCATGGGTACGCAGCGAGCAACTGTCTCTTCATTGTTGAACTTGTTTTCAGCCATTTCATACCACCTCTTTTCCACCAGTATATTCCGGCAGTGGGGAAAAATCAAGATACGGTTATTTTTGATAGATAGTATCCTTTTTGCAAAAGGTATGAAAAAGAATACTACTACCAAAAAAAGACAGTACTTGATTCTGTGGAGCTTTAGAGGTAACTTAGTGCAAAAGAGGATATCCGCTTGAGTTATGACACGAGGAGGAATGAATGATGCACTACACAGGAACCATATGGAGGCCGCCTTATGAGGCATCTTCCCTGCTTTTGGAAGTTGCCGCAGGCTGCACACATCACAGATGTAAATTCTGTACACTTTACGCTGACCTGCCTTTTCGGTTCAGGATGTCGCCGATTGAGGATATTGAGGCGGATTTAAAAGAGGCGCAGGGGATGTACCGTCGTTTTCCGGGGAGGAAGGTGTCACGGACTTTCCTGACAGGAGCGAACCCGTTTGTGCTGAAATATGACAGGCTGATGGAGATTGCGGAATTGGTACACAAATATTTTCCGGGAATGGAGACCTTTGGCAGCTTTGCGAGGGTGACGGATGTTACCCTGAAATCGGACGAGGAACTTACTGCCCTGCACGATGCAGGGTATGACGGACTGACAATCGGCATCGAAACAGAAGATGACGAGGCGCTGCGGTTCATGGATAAAGGATACCTTGCGGCTGACATTTTGGAACAGTGCGGGCGGCTGGACAAGGCGGGCATCCGTTACAGCTTTTTCTATCTGACGGGCATATCCGGCGCAGGGCATGGGGAGGACGGGGCAAGAGCCACCGCCGCTGTGTGCAACCAGCTCCATCCTTTGCTGATCGGCGCGAACATGCTGACGATATATTCCGATTCAGGACTTTATCAGGAAATCCGGCATGGGAACTGGAAAGAGGAAAGCGAAACGGAAAAATACAGGGAAGTCCGGGCGCTGGTGGAGAATCTGGAAATCCCCACGGCTTTTGCAGCGCTTGGGGCATCCAATGCGTTCCAGATGCAGGGGGTGCTTCCAAAGGACAGGGGGAAGCTGCTGGCGTTCCTCGATGATGTCATAAAGAATGTGGGCGAGGATGAACTGCGGTGTTACCGTGAGAGCGTCCACCATCTGTAGGGGAGGTGATTCAAGTTGCATTTTACGGGAAGGACATGGAGGCCGTCTTACGAGGCGCATTCCGTCATCATTCAGGCAACATCCGGATGCACATATAAAAAATGCAGTTTCTGCAGCCTTTATAAAGGCGAGTGTTTCCGTATGTCCCCAATAGAGGAGTTCAAGGAAGACTTAGAGGAGATCAAAAGCTACCAGCCATATGCAAGGCGCATCTTCTGGACGGGGGCGAACCCGTTTGCCATGAGCTATGAGAACCTGAAACTACGGGCGCTCACGGTGAGGGATTATCTTATCAAATGCCAGACGATGGCGATGTTCGCAAGCATAAGGGATATTAGGGACAAGGAAGTGTGGCAGCTTAAGAAGCTCCGGGCAATGGGGATAAACGGACTGAGCATTGGAACGGAGAGCGGGGATGATGACACGCTTGCGCTGGCGGGTAAGGGATATACGGCAGCTGATATTCTGGAACAGTGCCGGAAACTGGACGAGGCAGGGATTGAATACTATTTTGTCTACATGACCGGGCTTGCGGGGAAGGGCAAGGGAAGCAAAAATGCGGTAAACAGTGCAAAGCTGTTCAGTCAATTAAATCCTTATTTTATCTCGGTAGATTCCCTTACGCTGTTTCCGGACACCAAGCTGTACCGCATGGAGCAGGAGGGCAGATTTGTTCCTGCCGGGGAGAAAGAGCGCCTGCAGGAGTTACAGATGTTTATCCAGAACTTGCAGATACGGGCACACCTGTTTGCCAATTCCAGTTCAAATTTTTACCCGGTCACTGCCTATCTGCCAAAGGAGAGGGATTTGGTGGTCAGTGAGCTGCAGCACATCATGGATACGGTAAGTGAGGAGGAAATGGCGGAATACCGCAGGAACCTGAAATCTTTAGGATAAGGAAATTTCTATGGTATAATCAGTGGGTATTTTTGCTTTAGCAGGAACGGTATTCTGCCGAAGTAATAGAAAAGAGCAGAAAGGGTGGTATGCAGATGTATGATGTGATAGTGGTAGGAGCGGGGCCTGCGGGATGCACGGCGTCCAAGGTCTTAGCGGAAAAGGGTTACAAAGTTCTTCTGGTGGAGAAGTTCAGGATGCCAAGATATAAGTCCTGTTCAGGTGTTCTGATAAAGAAATCAATGGAGCTTGTGAGGACTTATTTTGGTGAAGATGTGCCGGAGTCTGCCATGTGTACCCCGACGGATAACAGAGGCATGATATTCACAAGTGACAAAGGGAAAGAATACCGTTTCGAGCAGGAAGGGCTTAATGTGTGGCGCAGCCATTTTGACGGATGGCTTGCTAAAAAGGCAAAGGAGAGCGGTGCGGAAGTCAGGGATGGCGTAGCGGCTCTTTCATGCACAGAACGGGATGGGGTTGTGGAAGTCATCTTGCACGGGGAGGAAAATTATACGGAAAACGCAAGGTACGTCTTGGACTGTGAGGGCGTTGTAGGGACATTGAAACGAAAGATTACCGGAGAGGTTCCCGGATACATAACAACATTCCAGACATTTAACGAGGGCAGCATAGATTTAGACCCGCATTACTTCTATGCGTACCTGCAGCCGGAGCTGTCGGAATATGATGCGTGGTTCAATGTAAAGGATGACCTGCTGGTGCTTGGGGTATCCGTAAAGGATATGGATAAGATCAGTCATTATTACGGGCGCTTTATTGCCTATATGGAGGAGAAGCACCACCTGAGTATTAGCAGGCAGACTAAGAGTAAGAAGTGGCTGATGCCGCATATCCGTCCGGGGTGTCGTGTAGATTATGGTATTGGGCGTATCGTTTTTGCCGGGGAAGTTGCCGGATTTTTGAATCCTATGGGCGAAGGGATATCTGCCGGAATGGAGAGCGGGTACTGCGCTGCTTCTGCAATTATGGGGCATTTTAATGATCCGTCAATAGGTTGTGAGGCTTATCGGAAAAGTACGGAAAATCTGAAATCCTATATGCAGCGCCAGTGGAGCTTTGTGGGAGGAATTGCCGGCACGTTCAGGGAGATGGAAATATGACAGATTGGTTTACAGTTGAAGCAATTGATAATGACACTTTTGCCATCAGTGAATACAAGCATTGGGAGGAAACTCATTGTTATTTGTTATGCGGAACAGAAAAAGCCATTTTGATTGATACAGGTTTGGGAGTCGCAAATATAAAGAATGTTGTGGAGAGTTTGACAACATTACCTGTCGTGGTGGTTACCACCCATGTCCATTGGGATCATATCGGAGGGCATAAATATTTTGAGAATATTGCAGTCCATGAGGCAGAGAAGGACTGGTTATCAGTCCGATTTCCAATCCCTTTACAGGCAGTAAAAAGAAATCTGACGTGTAAAACATGTGATTTTCCGGAAAACTTTGTAATTGAGGATTATCAGATTTTTAATGGAACACCGCAGCGGATTCTGCGTGATGGTGACTGCCTGGATATATGGGGCAGGAAGCTGATCGTTATCCATACTCCCGGACATTCGCCGGGGCATTGCTGTTTTTATGAGCCGGATAGAAAATATTTGTTTTCCGGTGACTTGATATATAAAGGCTGCCTTGATGCGTTTTACCCATCCACAGACCCGCAGCTATTTTGGCAGTCTGTAAGGAAAATACAGAATCTAAGCATAAACCGGATTTTTCCAGGGCACCACCAACTGGGTATTCCTGTTGACATTATCAGCAGGATTGAAAATGGATTCAGCAGATTATCGGATGAAGGAAAACTGAAACAGGGAAACGGTGTATTTGACTTTGGGGATTTTCAGATACATATATAATACGGCTTCTCTGTATAGGACGAGTAATACGGCATAAACATAATGGAATTATGATAATACAGAAGCGGTTGGTATTGACCAGCGGCAAAAAAGGCATATGATGAGAGCGAAAGGAGTATCTGCCTATGAAAATGCGCACAGAATATACCTGCCCTTTGGAGCTTGTGCATGACATGATCAAGGGAAAATGGAAGCCGATCATTTTATGGCGGCTGCGTTTAGGGGCTACATCTTTGGCAAAGCTGGAACGGGACATAGACGGCATCACACAAAAGATGCTGTTAGAGCAGTTAAAGGAACTGGTGGACTATGGGTTTGTGGAAAAGAAATCTTATGAGGGATACCCACTCCGGGTGGAATATTCCCTAAGGATCTGTCGGGAAAAAACTGCTCAAAGTTGAAGTCCCGAAAAGCCCTAAAAATCAATATTTTGCCATTTTAGTTTGAGCGGCAATTTTTCTACAATTCCTAACAGATGATATGGGAATGAAAATACTGGAAGCGTTAAGGATCATGCAGCATATAGGGATTGATTACCTGAAAGCAAACGGCATGGAACATATCTTGGAAGAAAAGGGAGTAGTCCCGGATTAATACCCACGAAAAAGTGGGTAATTTACTGTCCGGAAACTGCTGCTTATAATATCATCAGAAAATCAGATTGGAGGATATGAAAGATGAATGTTACAAGCAGCGGTATTATAAACGGAATTATCCAGCCCCAATATGGCGGGCATGGGACGCAGTTCAATGAAAACGGCATCCCTACTTACTCTTTGCCTTTTTCGGTGGAAGATGCCCCGCAGGGAACTGTGTCGGTTGCCATTGTCTTAGAGGATAAGGACGCATACCCGGTGACGGGTGGATTCGCATGGATACATTGGCTGGCGGCAAATATAACCCGTTTTGAGATCAGAGAGAATGAGAGCCAGACCGCCGATGATTTTGTGCAGGGCAGGAACAGCTGGACGAGTATACAGGGTGGTGAGCAATCCATAGAGCTTTCTTCCTATTATGGCGGGATGACTCCGCCCGATAAGCCGCATATATATGAACTTCATGTGTATGCCTTGGACAAAATGCTGGATTTGGAGCGGGGCTTCCTGCTGAACGAGCTTTATCGAGAAATGGACGGGCATATCTTAGACCAGTTTACCCTGAAGGGGATATATGAAAATTAGCTGTCTGAAAGTCGGCGGGCGCACAATAAAAACGGTTGTGGCAGTATTCTTGTGTTTACTGACAGGCATAATAAGGGAATCGGACACTGCATTCTATGCTGCCATTGCTGCTGTGTTGTGCGTCCAGCGCACCTCTAAGGACAGTTTCCGTGAAGCATTCAACAGGGAGGTGGCTACGGTTATCGGCGGGATATGGGGTATGTTCGTCCTGCTGTTTGAGAGGAATGTCTGGTGCATCCCATATGAAGTGTTGCGATACTTGTTTTTATCGGTGTTTCTTATTCCCATCATCAATTTTTCTGTTTTGATAAAACGGGAAAAAGGGACATTCCTCATGTGCGTTGTTTTTCTGTGCATTACTGTGACACATGGGAATGATGAAAACCCTTTGGCTTTTGGGGTTGCACGGATTTTGGACACTACGATTGGCATTGTGATTGCTTTGATAATAAACCAGTTTCCAATCCGCAGGACAGCAGACCGCCGCATATGGACTAAACAATAACGGCTTTGGGGGCCGGATTTCTGAAGCCTACGGGATATATGATATCTGCCGGTATGGAAAGTGGGCACTATGCCGCATGTGCAATCATGGAGCCTCGTGGGAGGAATGGTTAGCACGTTTACGGGGATGGAATGATACTTCCCGATTTGATAGTTTCTACCCTAAAGGTATCTTCTTGCTATTTTGGCAAAGATTTCTTATACTGAGGGCGGAGGTGTAAACATGGTTAATTTCTATATAGTCAGGCATGGGCAGACTCTTTTGAACAGCCTGGACAGGGCGCAGGGATGGGCTGATTCGCCGCTCACCGATGCAGGGAAGCAGACGGCGGTTGAATTAGGGCATAAATTAAGAGGTATTGATTTCAATGCAGTTTATACAAGTGATATGCTGCGGGCTGTACAGACGGCGGAGTTGGTTATGGGGGAGAGTAAAAGTTCCGCCATACCAATAGAAAAGGATGCAAGGCTGCGGGAATGGTGCCTTGGGAACATGGAGGCAGAAAACAATACTGTTTTTATAAAAAATGTTGCGGACTGGTTGGGAGGGGCGTCTTTTGCGGAGCTGAATGAGCGTCTTCCTGATGTTGCGGATGCCATATATGAACATGACACAACAGGAATGGCAGAGCCGTTCCACACAATAGAAGAACGTATGAAAGCCGTATTCATGGATATGGCCCAAAGGCATGGAGTGGGAAAAAACAGTAATATACTGGTAGTGACCCATGCCTTTGCCATAAAGACAATATTTCATTTATTTGCGCCGGAGCAGTTAAGCAAGGTAGGGAAAGTGAAAAATGCAGCAGTTTCCCGGCTTATATCTGACGGCGGAGTTTTCTCATTGGAGCCGGATTTACAAATATGAAAAGAATAGCAGGAAAGCCATATCATGGTTCTCCTGCTGATTTTTTTGTACAACAGGGCGTCTGGATATCCAGCCCATCTAAAAAGTTTGTCCCCCAATTACACATGGCGTCCAGCACAGGAATAATGCTCATGTCAAACGGGGTAAGCGAGTATATGGTCCTGGGCGGCTTATCCGGGATGACTTCCCGGTGTATCATCCCGCATTCCTCCAGATCGTGTAACTGCTGTGACAGCATCTTTGGCGTCGCCTTTGGGATCATGCGCTGCAGCTCCATGTAGTGGAGTGGTTTCTCTATCAGATACCATAGGATGAGCGGCTTGTATTTCCCGCCAATCAGAAACAGCGTGGCTTCTACCGGGCAGTTGAACTGGTCTTTTGAATATTCCATTGTCTGTATCCACTCCTTTTAATAGCTATCCTTTTGGGAAGTATCTACCCAAAAAGTGCATTCTTGCTAAAAGTTTTTATCATGTTAAAATTTTGGATAACGGTTAATCAACACGTTCAGTATATAACAGAAAGAGAGGATTTTCTACTATGGATTTTATCGAAATTGCAAAGAAGCGTTATTCCGTCCGGAGCTATCAGGATAAGAAAGTGGAGGAGGAAAAGCTGCAAAAGATTCTGGAAGCCGCCCATGTGGCGCCGACAGCAGCCAACCTTCAGCCTGTTCGACTGATTGCCGTCCAAAGCAGTGAGGGGCTTGGGAAGATAGGGAAAGGCGCGAACCTTTATGGCGCACCGCTTGCAATAATCGTCTGTGCTGACCACAGCAAGGCATGGGTGCGTCCGTTTGACAAAAAGCAGACTGGAGATATAGATGCATCCATTCTGACTGACCACATGATGATGCAGGCAACGGAATTAGGTCTTGGCTCCGTATGGATATGCTATTTCAAGCCGGATGTGATATGCAGGGAGTTTGGGCTGCCTGATAATCTGGAACCGGTCAATATCCTTGCAGTCGGGTATTCAGACGAGGAAGCGGCTGATCCGGAGTGCCACTCGCAGACCCGCATTCCGGTGGAAGAACTGGTTTCCTATGAAACGATATAGATAGGTTTTTAACGGCTCATGCCGTGACAACTTAATACTGGCATCTTCAGGGCAGGGTGAAATTCCCGATTGGCGGTATAGTCCGCGAGCGTGAAAACGCAGGACTTGACAGAGGTTCAAGTCAGGATTTGGTGTGATTCCAAAACCAACAGTATAGTCTGGATAGAAGAAGATAAGGCGTTATACAGCGGCAGGGCATATCCGGCTGCTATATGATGTTGCTTTGCACCATCCGGCACCTGGATATAGCCAACATTCAGGTGCCGGTTTTATTTACGGTAGGGAGGAAATGTATATGAATAATAATACAAAGAAGATAACGACAACAGCCATGCTTGCTGCAATAGCTTATGTGGTAGTAGTGGTAGGCCGCATTCCGGTGTTGCTCTTTTTGAAGTATGACCCGAAAGATATCATTATCATGCTGGGCGGTTTAATATGGGGGCCTTTGACATCTTTTATCGTATCTGTGATTGTGTCGGTTATAGAGATGGTGACGATCAGTGAAAATGGGATTCTTGGGTGCATCATGAACATTGTATCATCA
This sequence comes from Lachnospiraceae bacterium, assembly GCA_029067205.1. Taxonomy (GTDB): domain Bacteria; phylum Bacillota; class Clostridia; order Lachnospirales; family Lachnospiraceae; genus COE1. The sequence goes on along the minus strand of JAIEEY010000442.1, from coordinate 12,843 downwards.
TGTTCCTTTGCTTGTACGGCGGCGGTCATCTATAAGAAAAAACGGACATTGAAAGGAGCCGTCATAGGGTTGTTGGCCGGCAGCCTGGCAATGGTGCTGGTGATGATGTTATGGAATTATCTGATAGCCCCTATTTACATGGGATATCCCCGTGAGGCAGTTGCAAAGCTGTTGATTCCGGCCTTCCTGCCATTCAATGTATTAAAGGCAGGGCTGAATGCGGGATTTACGTTCCTGCTTTATAAACCGATTACAACAGCATTACGCAGGACAGGATATTTATCGGAGCCTGCCGCAGTGCAGAATAAAAAATCTGTTGGTTTATGGCTGCTTTTTGGGGCGGTCATCATCACCTGTATTCTGCTGATTCTGTCTTTGAATGGCGTTATATAGATATAATGTTTTGCTTAGGATGATAAAATACATAAAAGACAACCGCCGCTATGTGGACTTACACCACAGGGGGCGACCTGATAACGGAAATCACTTGAAAAGCAGGGAAGTACTTGTTTTTTGGCTTATTGATAAAGTGGTTCCATTTTGATATACTTGTGCTGATAAAGATTTGTGAGATAGGTTGTAGGTAGAATGATGAGATCCGACAGGAGTGGAAAATATGCGATACTATCAATGTGATAAATACCCAATCGAGTTCGTATTGTCAGAGAATATTGATAAGCACTTTGATTCCCATAACCATGTAGGGCATTATGTCATATCAATGGTCATGCAGGGAGTGGTCACGCTTCAATTGGAAAACAGGGAAGCGGCGTGCCATAGAGGGGACTTGTTTATCATTCCGCCTTATGCTGTACATTCCGTGCATCAGGGGAGGGACGCTCGTCTGCTGTCTATATGTGTGGGAACTGCCTTTATAGAAGAGACTGATTTAGAGACAGCAGAGGGGATTGTTCGGAAGTTGTTAAAAGATGTAGCAGAACAGGATATTCTCGGAAAGGAGTAAAAGGAAAAATTGCTAACTTCCGTGCGGACGGTTTACCGCCTCCGGGATAATGGACGGAAAGAGATGGATGCAGGCATAAAAATTCTGGCTGATAAAATTACCAGCCACCCGGAACTGGAACTGCCCATAGAAACATTGGCGGCGGATATTTTTGTCAGCAAATATTATCTCATAAGGAAATTCAAAAGCAGTATCGGAATGACCCCGCATCAGTTCTGTATCCAGAACCGCATACGGAAATCACAAGGGCTGTTAGATGAAGAAAAGACAATCAGCAGGATTGCTGCGGAAATGGGGTTTTATGACCAGAGCCATTTTGATAAAGCTTTCCAAAGGATTGTCGGGATATCTCCGTCTGAGTATGTCCATTCCAAAAAACAGATAGCGCAGGGTACATAGGGCAATTTTTTACAAGACATGACAGCTTCCAAAGAATATGATTGACAAGTAAGACAGATCACATATTTTATTGGAGGTGCAGAATGGATACATTTGAATTGTTTAATAACGGAAAATTAGTTTTGCCGGAAAAGGAGGTTGGCTTTGCAGAGATTGAATGGTCAAAGCATCCGACTTTTAAGGGTGTTGAGTTGAAACACATCATTACGGCAAAGGACACAGACGGCAAGTTCAGTTACCATTTGGTGAGAATTGCTCCTGGTTGCAGCATTGGGAATCATATCCATGAAACCCAGTTGGAAACGCATGAAGTAATAAAAGGAAGCGGGCAGTGTGTAAATGCAGACAGCATCATTCCGTATGAGCCTGGCACAATATCCATCATGCAGGCAGGTGTACCGCATGAAGTCACTGCGGGTTCGGAAGGGTTATATCTGTTTGCCAAGTTTATGCCTGCTTTATGTTGAACGGAATGAAAGAATAATAAGCAGACCGCCGCTATGGGAAAAGCAGCCCATATGCGGCGGTCTGTCATTATTTATATGTTCAGTTCTCAAGAAAGCCATTATTCATACGCTCTATTTCTTTTCTATAAAATTCAATCTTCTCATCCAGCTTTAGCTTATGCTCCTGTAACTGCGCAATCTGTTCATTAAGCGCCTGACGGTGCTGTACCAGCATCTCCATCCGTTCAAAAAGGGTGGGATCACCTCCTGCCCGGAGTTGGGCATAGTGCCTGATTTCCTTGATGGGCATTCCTGTGTCTTTCAGGCGTTTGATAAATTCAATCCATGCGAGGTCTTTTTCAGAATAACAGCGGCGGTTGCTGGAGTTTCTTTCCGGTGCAATTAAGCCCTCGTGTTCATAATAGCGCAGGGTATGGATGCCCAGACCTGTCAGTTTTGAAAAATCCCCAATGGAATATTCCATAAAATTCACCTCAATCCTCTTGACATAGAGTTTACTCTACATTGTATGGTTGGATTATACCAAATTCAAGGAGGGTTTTCAAATGGTTCAGGGAATGGGAAAACATACCGGTAAATATACCGTTATTACTGGGGCAAGTTCAGGCATTGGGTATGAAGCGGCAAAGGCATTTGCGGAGAGGGGCAAAAATCTGGTCATAATAGCAAGACGGGAGAGCAATCTTGAGAGACTGAAACGGGAGATTTTAGGGAATCATCAGGATTTGGATATCGTCATCAGAAGCACTGATTTATCCGTGCCAGAAAACGTATGCCAGCTTTATGAAGGGTTGAAGGGTTATGAGATTGAAACGTGGATCAATAATGCGGGCTTTGGCAACTATGACAGCGTGGCGGATCAGGATTTGGATAAGATAGCGATGATGCTGAATCTGAACATAGAGGCTTTGACGATTCTGTCATCACTGTATGTCCGTGATTACAAGGATGCAGAGGGAACACAGCTTATCAATATATCCTCATGCGGAGGCTACACCATTGTTCCAACAGCAGTAACTTACTGTGCTGCAAAGTTTTATGTAAGTACGTTTACGGAAGGGCTGGCACGGGAACTGGAAGAAACCGGCGCGAAAATGAAAGCAAAGGTATTGGCACCTGCAGCAACAAAGACAGAGTTCGGTATGGTGGCAAACAATGTCAGTGAATATGACTATGACAAGTCTTTCGGAACATACCACACAAGCCAACAGGTTGCCGGATTTCTGCTTGAACTGTATGACAGCGAGAAAGTAGTGGGGCTGGTAGACAGGGAGAGTTTTTCTTTTCGTCTGACTGACCCATTGTTCCCATATGCGGGAAACTCATCACATAATCAGCAGCGTATATGAGAACAGATATTTATGAAGAAATACGCAAAAGGCAACCGCCGCTATGGACTTATCTCATATGCGGTGGTCTGTCATTTTCATAGGCAGGCGGGGCGGCATAATAATGGAAATTGTTTGGTTATATATGACAAATAATCTTTGAAATGTTACGAAATTGTGATATTTCAGAGCAGAAAAACATGAGGCTCGTGACACTTCTGTGAGAATTGGCTGTTAGACTGGCAGCATCATAGAAAGGATGGTGTAAGCGGCGCTCGGCATTTATTATGATTTCCCTGCTATTGTGCTGCATTTCTTTAACAGGGGAACGATAGTTGAGCGGCTAAGGACTGCGGAATAAAAATTAAGGCTTGAAAAACATACTCCCTTTTCGGAATTGTGTACCCACTAAAAACGGGCTTATAAATATACATTGCAAGCAACAGGCGAATATTTTATAATCAAGTATATGAATCAGGATTTGGAGGGAATTATTGTGACTAAAGATGATGTGAAGTCAAAAGAAAAGTCTATCCATGATGGTGTTTCTCCCATCAATGTTCCAGATGAAGATGATGAGGATAAGTTATTCCAAATGCTTTGGGAATATCTTGTTCCACCATGTGGAAAAGCGCAGACAGCGCAAGGAGAAATTATTCGGATTGCAGGTAGAGTGCAACATGAATTCTTAGCTAACGGTTGTATCAACTGGGACGAGGATTTTCATAAAATGCTGGATGCTTTTTTGAAATATCTTCGATTGGGCAATAGATTTAGCGAGGAAGATTTGGAAATTGCGGAATTTTTTGTGGGGCGTGTAAAGGAAAGCGGGGATAATGCCTTTATAGATGACCAACTGATTGGGGTTTTATGTAGCAGCGCTATGACTTGGGTCAAACAAAATCCAAAGGTCATCGCTCCTTTGAAAACAGAATATGTTAGATAAACATAAAATTCACATTTGTAGAATTGGATAAGCGGGAGTTGTGGAGTAACATCTATCCTCTTGTTTATACCCTACAAAATGGGGCTGATCTGGATTACGGTAATGTCCGTGCTAAAATGTTCGATGCAAAGTGTCCAGACGAATGTAGAGTGTGCATTCATGGAGAAATCATAGAAGATTGACAACTTAGAATTTTTGTGGAGGTAGCATTGTGAAAAAAGTAATTTTATATATTCATGGAAAAGGAGGAAGTCATTTGGAAGCTGAACAGTACAAGAAAAATTGTTCAGGTTTTGATATGATTGGTATAGATTACAATGACTATCTTCCATGGATTGTACAACTGAAAAAAACGGGATTTGAATCATTCTTGCTATAGCCAATAAAAAAATGGGAGGGTTTTATATGAATATTGCTCAGAAATATGTTGATGGATTAAAAAAAGCTTATTATGAAAATGGTGGGAAAAACAATGGAATAATTTTGAAAGAGTAGTACATGGCATAAGCAAAGGAGATATGGAAAAATTACGGATATTATACCCTGATATTCCTGACAGCTTGTTGCAATTATTAGAAATTGTAGACGGAACATATTGGAGAAAATATGCCGAAGAAAAAATTACGCTGCTTTTTTTAGGTTCTGACATAGAAGAATATCCCTATTTCTTATTATCCGCTCAACAGATGATAGATACAAAAGATGATTTTCGGGAGTGGGGAGATTATCTGATCAACCGAGAATTTGACGACATTCCTGTAGATGTGGGCATTTGCAACGATCTTGAAAAACTGTCTTGGTTACATTTTTCAGATTGTGTGAACAACGGCGGAACCTCCCAACTATTTATTGATTTCTCGCCCTCACCAGAGGGGAAAAAGGGACAAGTATTACGCTATCTTCACGATCCGGATGAATTAGTAATTATAGCAGATAGTTTTGATGAATATTTGCAAATGCTTATGGATGAAAATTATGATTTTGTAACAGAAGATAGTATAGAGGAATGGGAATAGTCATTATATTATCAATTGGTATTTGTAGAATTGGAAAAATCAGAAATAGTCGAATTTTTTCAGTTATATATTCGGTGATTAATTATCGCTCATAAACACAAACGATCTATTACCTTCTGAGGAACCGTATTTACCCAATTGACAAATTTCTGTACCGCTGCCCTGATTTCCTCACGGGAATGGAAGAATACATTATTGATCACCGAATCCTTCATCCAGCCCCAGAATTCCTCAATCTTATTCAGATTGGGGCTGTAGGCCGGCAGGAAAACAAGTTCCAGATGCTCCCTGTTTTCTTCAAGGAAACTCTGCAGTAACTTTGCATGATGGATTCTAGCATTATCAAGAATCATTACTGTTTTTCCGTTAGGATACTGTTCCAGTACGTTTTTTAGAAAATGAAGGAATATTTCAGCATCATACTTTTTGTGTTCTTCCACATAAACACAGCCTGTTTCATAATCCAGACAGCCGACCAGCTTTACTCTTTCATGCTTCCCAAAGGTCGGGATGATACGCTGTTTCCCTTTCAAAAACCAGGTCTTCATGACTGCCTGGTAATCCCGGATCATGGATTCGTCTTCAAACAGAATCCTTGCGACAGTATTGTTCAGAAGTTTTTTTAAGTATTTCAAAATCCTTCCTGAACTGCTCCTGTTTTTCAGGGTTCGCTTTTTCCAGAGTATAAGTTGGTCTGGTATAACTAAGACCAACACGGTCAAAGAGATTGCGCATTCCCCGGTCGCTGAATGCCACACCAAACCTATCTTCGGCAAGTTTGCAGGCAAGAGAGGATGTCCAGTTGGTAAAAACACCCACACCTGCCTCTTCCGGTGTCTGGGTGGAAATGATCTGGATAAGAGTATGCTCCTGCTCATCTGAAAGCTTTCTGGGTGCCCCTGTCTGTTTGACAAGAAAGAGGGCGTCTATTCCCCCCTTCTGATAGCTGGAGATATGAGCGCAGACAGTCCGATATGGTATATGAAGAATTTGAGCAATCTGTTTTCTGGAGTATCCTTCCATATAGAGAAGAACAGTATCATAGCGTTTTTTCTGTTTTACTGTTTTCTCATTTTTAGATGCTAGAAGCAGTTGGGAATACTCCTCTTCTGAACCATACCTAATTTTTGTAATCATGTGTATATACCTCCCAGCTTTATCTCTGAGAGCATTATACATGTTACACACAAAAAGGTAAATGTTTGCAATTAATAATCACACCAGTTTACAACTTTTTAACGATTTGCCTATTCAAGACATCTTAAATAAAGTAGCTTTAATTGGTTCTACTGATTTTTCTGCGTTTGGAGGTTTACTACCAAAGTGGTAAATAATATTTTGCACTCAAATTTTAGCTTTTTAGCACGTCAAATATTGTATCCTATAACAAAATTTGCACCTTGTAAATTAGAAAAAGCTGTATTTATAAGTATTATGGTAGCAGTATCCATGTTTGAACCAAAATGTAAAAAAGTTGTAAAGTGGTGTTAATAATCACCAAATATATATATTTTGAAAGGGAAATTTTTATGGAAGAAATTATTAGAAAGCGTGTTTTATAGAACTGGAAAATCGAAAATATTGATAATGATTCCAGCGAATAGAAAGGTTGAAACGGATATGTGTACTGAAAAAGATAACGAAGAACTTATTGAAGCCCTTGTAAAAGCTGCCAGAACAGCGTTTCTGTCTTTAAAAGAAACAACCAAAGAACATTTTTATTTCTATGTATTTGTATTCGATCAGGGCCTGCATCCATATATTTCAGCATGGTCTTACGAAGCGTTGGAAAAATCAATCATTGAACAGAAAATATCGGATGAAGAAAAGGGCTGGTGGAAATGGGATTGCGCAGATTCTCCCTATGCTGTGTATGGATATGACGAATTTTTTGGTGAAGTTAGTGAATTACTGGACAGAAGAGCGGGTGCATTATCAAAGGAGGAGCTTTATGGGATTGAGTGGTTTGCGAGGATCGATTCCATGGAGGAGGCCATGAAAAGGCTTGATGATTCGGGCCTGTTTGGAACCGGAAAAGAGCGCGAATGTGTGGTTATCAATGTGGAACAGCAGCCGCCTGACGGAGATGGCTCAGAATACAATAGGGCATTACGATTAAATCCATCTTCTGCTTTGCTGTCTGAATATTTAGAAACATGTGAGTGAGGAAACTTTTATGAAGAAGCTGTTAAGCTATAGCACAAAGTTATTGATAGTGCACTAAAATACTGTGAAAGCGCAGAGCATGGAATCGACACTAATATTGATTTTAAGGAGATGCTGTATCAAAAATTAGACTGGCGTATCGCGGAGAGGTTCCTAGACTTCCTGGAGACTTTCCGATCCCATCTGGAGCAAAAGGGGTATAAGCTGGATAAGTGGAAGCGCTAAATCGGAGTTTGAAAGGAGAAAATTACATATGTCAGAACTACGCTTTGAGGACATTTTAATAAATGCCGGGACAGATGAGTTTGATAGGATGACTGGCTATGCGGAATTCCCCTATTTTCACAAACAGATTGAGGTGGTTTGCGAAGAAGGTGTTACGGCAGAGTACGCTGCCCAGTCCATTCGGTGGTTGGCGGAGGTAGATGAGGCTCTGGTCAGGGAAATCTGCCAATACGCTTTGTACTACCTTCAGGATGAGTTGGAATCTACAAGCAAGGGAGAACTGCTGGACGAGGATATACAACACATTCAGGAACCGCTGGAGATTCTTCGCTATATGGAGTTTTCCGGCTTCGACATCAAGCTTCCCAATGAGCCGGAAATCCCTGTACTGAACTTGAGTGGCGGCTGCGACTGGCAGGAGGACGAGGGTTTGCACTGCCTGATAAAAAATGGACATGTGGTCTACATGGGTTCTTGGAACGATGAAGATGTGTGGGATGAGCATCTGCTGGATGATGACCAATATCTCGTCAATTATGTGCTATATCCCCAGCGTAAGGCATTACAGCAAAAAGTGGCCAAAGGACAGAATTGGTAGATTATATAGTTGATGGAACGAAGGAAATGAAATATAAGGCACTTGATCTCATCCGTTATAGTGTTGCGGATTGGCATTAATGGAGGTTATTATGAATTCTGTGAAAAAAATCTGTATAGAAGATATTGATTGTCTTAATTTCTGGATAAATTATTTTGGTTGTTGTTATCCAAGTGGTTATGACGAGTCGAATGATATTTCTGTATCTGAACTTATGGAGGAATTGCATACAGAGGAAGTTGGGGACTGGTGGGAGCAGTTTACCGGATATTATGAGGGTGTTCTTGATGAAAGTGATGGGTATCTGGATAATCCAACCACGCTCGAGGAGGAACTGTTACCGGAAAATTTTAAAAATTGAATTTCATCCGGGTGATATCCTTTATTTTATCAATGATGAACAGATTGGAAGTACAGGACCACATTATGAGCTACAGACAATCCCTTATGAAAAAGTGGAGCAGTTATTATCTTTAAAAAAGGGACGGCAGCTTTTTCTGCTCCTTTTGCCGCTTGCTTTTGTAGAGGGAGGAAGAGTTACAGTCTGTCAGAGATAAGATTACGGAGCAGATGAGTAATTATTTTCCGGAAGATTTGTGTAAAAGTGTTTCGGGGTGTATTGTGGCAGGATTAGTGTAGCAGTTGTGGAAAGAAAGAAATTAGTTTATTGAAAAATGAAACAAAGGAGCAGACCAAAGTTATTAATTCAGAAAGGAATGATATAATGCAGCAGCATGACAAAATTATAAATATGGCTGCAAAAAAGGTTCTAGCTCCTCAAGGGCTTTTTCGGCAGGGTACGTCAAGAACTTGGTTAGATGATAATGGATATTTTATAATTTTTGTTGTATTTGATTCAAGTAATTGGTCGAAAGGTTCTTATTTAGGAGTTGGAATTGATTTCTTTTGGGAAAAAAGTGAAAGTTTAAACGATATATTTGCATATTCTTATGGGGAACGAGAAAAAGAATTTTGTGAATACAGTGGAAATGATGATGAATTTCAAACAAAGATGGAGGAATTTGCTGAAGTAGGCTTACGAAAGGTGATAGAATATCGTAAATTCAAAGATATGGATTATGCGAAAAAGTGTCTTGAACAGAAAGTATCAAATATACCGGAAAATCGACGCTTTTGGGAAGTTTATGATTTGGCAATGATATGCTTTCTTATGGGCGATTTTGAAAACGGAATAAATTTTTTTGAAAATTATTTAGAGATATTACAGGGAAGTTTTTATGCCGGTGAAGTTTTTATAGAGTGGCATGAAACATTTTATAAACATTGTATACATCATATAAAGCCCTATTTGAGGTCTAAAGAAGCCGCACAGAAAATGGTGTTAGATATGATTAAACGACGAAGAAACTATTTTAATAGTAAACCCTCTTTTAAGAAGATGAATAAAGAAATATTTCTTTTGCATTAGAGGAGAAAAATGGAGAAAATTCGATTGATGACAGAAAGTGCTTAAATAAAATGGAGGTAATGGGGTATGGCGATAAAATATGATCTGACGCCGGTAGAAGTTGTAAAGCTGTTTGGGTATACAGAGCCCAAAGCGAAAGAAGGATTAGAATCTTTTGAAAAGAAAAATAATGTAAAACTTCCTGAATTATTGTTTGATTTTTTAAGCTTGGTAAGAAATGAAAAATTATTATCCACTGCAGATGTTTGGGTGAATAGCGATGCTCTTCCTTATTTTTCCTATGAGTATATTGAGGAAGGGATTGAAGATTGCAGGGAGGATTTCGATGATCCTGAGTTTTGTGAAGAAAATGCTTTTTATCCATATTCAAAGATTCCAAAAGAACAGTGGCCGGAATTAGTGGAAAACTATTTACAGATTGGCAGCGATTTTGCGGCGGGAGTTGTATTCTTTGGTATAAAGGAAAAGGAATTGGGGCTGGAAAACCCGCCTGTTTATATACTGCATGAGGCAGATGAATTAGCAGATTGGAAAATAATTGCGAATACATTATCTGAATATTTGATGTGCGTGTTATTGGATGCCCTTGCCGGAGTAGAATATTCAACAGCGCAAAATGTGTTAAATAAAAATGGATGGAAGTTTTATGAAGAAGAATATGCGAATAAAGAGGAAGTAAGAGAACGGTTGTCTAGGGAAAAAATTGATCTGTCTGAAATGGTAAAGAATATGACTTTATATGGGACAGCAGATTCTTTTTACCAGTATTGTTTTGATGAAGAGGAAAAGGCTTTTTATATGGTTATAAATGATACATCAATTTTGGTTATAAAGGCAGAGTAAAGAAGATAGCCGTCTTTCGGGAAAGTTATTGGATTAAAGTTGATTATGGATATTCGAAGAAAACTTTTTCAATGGATGGTGCAGGTATTGTATACTGATAAGGAGATAGATTCAAAAATGAGTCAATGTATCGAGCATCAGAAGTTCGTTCCTCAGAGTGAGATTCCTGAAGAAATGCCAAAGGAGATTGCCATAAAATATTACATATGTTGGCCAGACGAGGCAAAAGAAATAACGACTGGCAGCCTGCGTCGCATATTGAAAAATCTCAGCTCTGGCAAGTGGAAAAGCATTTTTCTGACTAACAATGATAATTTGGAAAAGAACTTCATGCATTTAGAGAGTGGAAGCGGAAGCAACGGAATACTTTTGTTCAAAATTGGGAGAAAGACTGTCGGAAGATTGGTTTGAAAATATTGAGGTCTACAGCGCGGAAATCACTTTTACGACGTTAGAGGACTTTGGTGCGGTTATCAGCTTTGGGGAAAGTATGCTGCCAGACCATGTTATTGAATTCACTATTGATAAGTATACGATCAAGGATGATTTGTTGATGGGATGACTTTCTCCGGATTGAGGTTACTGTAGAATTGGATGAATCGTAATTTAATGAGAGGAGAGATTAAAATGCCAATGTCAAAAAAAGAAATGCAAAGGCGATGGGCAGAAAAAGAAGCACAGATGCAGAATATTATTAAAAATCGAGATTGGAACGCCCTGTTTGCTATTGATGAAAATGATGATTTTTCATGGGCATTAGAACAAATATTGTGGTCTTTCGTAATAAATAGAGTGGATGGGAATTTGGATATATCTAACATAAACCACACGCAAAAAGTACTTTTTTTGGTAATGGAACTGGAGAACGCAACACAAGCTGATACGCTGTTCAATTTTTTTGACGATGGTTTTGCGATTTATGGTCGTGAAGCGGTGCAGGCATTGGAAGAAGTAGGAGCATATCAATGTGCTGCCGCTCTTAATGCAGTAGTTGATACTTTGCCGAACGGTATTTATCCAAAAGGAGATAAAGAATTTTGGGATTCTCTTATGTCAGGAAAAGATTCTGATATATGGGACAAGGCAGATCGTGTTTTCGTGGATTATACTGATGGATGGTTTCCTGATTTGTGCCGTACTTATGCAGAGGCACATCGAGATGCGTTTCAAGCAGGTTGACAACTTGGAATTTGAATAAAACGTTAATGTTGGGAGGTATAGATTATGGAACTAGAGGCTGTGGAAGTGAGTTTAGGGATACAATTTCCAAAATTATTTCATACAATCGACAAAAGTGGGATGGTGGATTACTTGATCCACACAACAGAATGGGATGAAGATAAATTTACGACTGGCAGGGAGGATGCCAGAATGGAAGATTTTTTTTGTGAATGGATGGGTGATTGCAGGTTGATTGCTTTTGAAAACATTCAAAGCGCTTATGAGGAGTTATACAGATGTCTGACCTCTCTCTTGGATATATACGGACATCAATCTGTCAATCCCAAATATCGGCTTGTTCCCTTTGCACGTAAAATATCTGGTGACCAATACTGCTTTTTATATGAGGATGGAGAAGATGAACCTAAAGTCGTATTATATGGGCATGATACGGGAGATGTCGATTTGTGGGCAAATAGTTTTGAGGAATTTGTTTATTTTCAGATCGTTGAAGAAGCAGTGGACGGGGAACATGAAATCTATTCAGACTATATCAAAGCGCATATTTCATGGCTAAATGATGAGCATCAGCAATTGTTAGCAGAAGTTCCAATTCAAGATATTTGGGAGCAATTACCTGAACCACAGGAATTTAATATTTGGGTATGAAATACATGTGGATTGGTTCAGCAAAACTCCGGTTTGTAGAATTGGATGAAAAGCGGGACTTAGTGACAGAAGTTATCAGGGAGAGAGGAGCATTTGACTTTGTGTTCCCGTCCTAATACAAGAAATTATAACAGAAGATTTGACTTATACGGAAGAGAAGTAATACATGAAATTTACATTGGAATGTGATATGCTGGATGGTATGCAGTGCAAAATGAAGAAATCTATAAAATTATGTATTGCAGGAAAAAGCCGTCTAATTCTATTTTCTTAAACATCCAGGAAGTATATTAGACGAATCAATTTGCCTATATTGAAGTAAAAAATATTTTTAAGAAATTCTCAATTCGGTTTTGTGTGTTTTGAAAATGAAGGGAGATGTTTCAAATCATAGAGTTTTATCAGGGAACATCGGATACTGTCATGGAACGGTTATGCAAGACAATATCGAATTTTGACAGGTCGTGGCTTGAAGAATGCGTGCCTGCATCAGAGGAACAGATCCAACAATTAGAAGGCATTTGCGGTCAGTATGGTTACCGTGTTCCAAAGGTATACCTTGACTATCTAAGGGCAATGGGAGAAAGGGATGGAGGTTTACTTGAAAGAGAATGGGACGGTTATATGGAGCC
>JAIEEY010000441.1 GCA_029067205.1 Lachnospiraceae bacterium | reverse complement strand
GGTCGATCCTTATACAAAACAGGTAATCCCCACTGGAAGGAAGACAGATATCAAGCCGGATGACACTCTGCAAAAGAGTGAACATTGCCGTGTACTCACTATTGGACCGGCATTGCTGTTGGACAAAGCCGCAGTACAGACCAAACTGGCCAGAGTGCTGCGCCTTATCTTTCCAGAAGATTATGAGCAGATTCTCATGTGCGCATATTACCTTGCTAGCGAAGGAAATGCACTCTGCCACGCGGAACAATGGTCCTCACGCAACAGGCATCCATACGGGGAAAAATTGCCTGATCAACGGATTAGTGAACTCCTTGGTCGGATAACCCCGTCGAAACAGCAGGATTTTTTCAGCAGGTGGGCTGATATAAACCATGACAGCGGTTACTTTGCCCTGGATATTACCAGTGTGTCCTCTTACAGCGAAATGATCGACTTTGTCTGAAGTGGTAAACTAAAATTGGACACAGGGGGGGGGATGATCCTGCACAGATCAATCTCCTGATGGTCTCCAGTGAAAACACACATCTTCCGATATATTACCGGATACTGTCTGGGAGTATCAAAGATGTCTCCGCCTTAAAAGAAAGTGTTGGGAACTTGAAACTGCTGAACACGAAGGCAGTCAGGTTCATTATGGATAAAGGCTTCTACAGTGAGTCGAACGTGGATGCACTATACGATGGACGGTATAAGTTCAGTATCGGCGTGCCGTTTACCACGTCTGTGGCATGCAATGCAGTAAAAGAAAACCGGGATAGGATGGATTCCCATCATAACCTGATCTATGTGAACGAGGATGATGTCTATGCCACAACAAAGGTTATTAAGTGGAAAGGGCACCGCTGTTACCAGCATACCTATTTCGACAGCCTGAAAGCGGAACTGGAAAACAGAAAATTTACACACAGGCTCAAGGAGTGCTATGATGCCCTTTGTTCCGGAAGTGAAAAAGCGGAGGAGGCACCATTCATAAGCAAATATTTCAAGGTCACAACATATCCAAAACGGCAACGTAAAATAGAGTACAATGAAGATGCCATCAGGGAGCATAAAGAGAACAATACCGGCTGGTTCGTCCTCATATCAAATGACATCAGGGATGCAGCGGAAGCGCTGCTTGCATATCGGCGCAAAGATGCTGTAGAGAAAAACTTTGACGACCTAAAAAATGACTTGGATATGAAAAGACTGCGTATCCATACGAATGCCACGATGGAAGGAAGGATTTTCATCCAGTTCATATCTCTTATCCTTACAACCTACCTCAAAGAGGTAATGGGGAAAAATGGCTGGACAAGGAATCACAATCTTCAGGAAATATTCAGTGAAATGAAATCGCTGAAACAGGTCGAGGTAGAGGGTAAACGGAAAAAGCTGGTAACCACCCCTACAGCTTTTCAGCAAAGCATTATGGCATTATACCAGGTCACTCCATGACCTGTGTATAATTTCTTCGGGGTTTTAGGTTTAACTCATAAAAACAGCATAAACCGCTTGCATGTGCTATAATTGAATTGCCAAAAACAATCGCACGGCAAGAAGATTTATGCTATGTCAAGTATACCACAGGTAACAGAAACAGTGTTTCTGATTTTGTCACAAACTTTATGAAAAAATTCAGTGTCAAAAAACTGCTTTTCAAATGCAATGCCAGAAAAGGAAAAGGTATCCCAGTCATGGATATCTTCTGGTATCTCTTCGCAAAGACTGGCTGGTACTGGTGAGCACAGATACAGAACTTTCAGAAGAAGAGATCATTTATATTTATGGAAAACGCAGGGATATCGAGGTATTTTTCAAAGTATGCAAGTCATGCCTCAAACTTGTGAAAGAATACAGAGGAATATCCTATGATGCCATGAATGCCCATGTCGCAATCGTCTTTGTCAGATATATGATGTTATCGGTGGCACAGAGAGAAAATGAGGATAATAAGACAATATGCGGACTATGTTTCTGCCTGCTGGACGAAAAGGAGGACATTACATTTGGGTTCAAATCCCTTTTTTAGTGTGGGAAGTTTGAGTTAAATAATTTTAAGCGTCAAAGCTGTATCCAGACAATCTGTACTTTCGTTTTTATGGACGATAAAATCATTAAAATTCTGTGTACAGGAGAGGGATTATTTAAAAGGCGGCAGGGCAGGAGAGATTTTGATCATCTTCAGCAGCGGCTGCCACAATGGGGATATTCTACATTTGACCTGAGTTGAGGATTCCTTATATGGAATACATTGATGCACAAGATAACTATTGTGAAAATTGGATAAGTTTAGTGTGTAAAAATGGATAATATAACGAAAAGGATTTATTCGAAAAAAATGTATTGCAAAAAAAACAAAAATCTTTATAATTTAGATATGATTGAACTATTTCAATATTAGCAAAAATAAAAATGACGATTGAGAGCGGCAGAACAGGAGGACAATAAAACGTGGAAACACAGTTAAAATATAATGAACCATGGATATTGCAGAGAGCAGAGCCATTTATATGCAGACAGATATTATTTTAAGGCTTCTGTATCTATTTATGACAGGATCATACTGCGGTGCGGATCTGTTAGATCCATTGTCGTGGAAAAAGGAGCGTTATCCAGTGCTGGCTTCCGATCCTTCTATAGAAGTATATGAACCAGGGCACAATTCCTTTACCGTGGACGAGGAGGGAAACGATATCCTCGTATACGATGTCCGCAAGGAGAGTATCATTGAGGGAGATTCGCTTTACAATCCCAACAGACATACCATGCTGATGAAGATCAAGTGGGAGAATGGCAGACCAGTATTTAATTACAAATAAATGACAAACAACAGGAGGCATTTTAAGATGGCAAAACTTTACATCAATGAAAAGAATCAAAAGGGACATATCAATGCCGAGATATATGGAAATTTCTCGGAACATCTCGGACGCTGCGTCTACGAGGGTATTTATGTGGGGGAGGATTCAGGGATCCCCAATACAAAAGGAATGCGAAATGATGTCGTGGCAGCGCTGCGTGAGATGAAGCTTCCGGTACTGCGCTGGCCAGGAGGATGTTTTGCGGATGAGTACCACTGGATGGATGGCATTGGACCCAAAGAATCCCGTAAGAAAATGATCAACACAAACTGGGGTGGTGTGACGGAAGACAACAGCTTTGGCACGCATGAATTCTTTGAGTTGTGTGAACAGATTGGTTGTAAGACATATATCAACGGCAATGTCGGCAGCGGAACGGTACAGGAGATGTCCGAGTGGGTGGAGTATATGACGTTTGACGGGGTATCTCCCATGGCAGAACTCAGAAAACAGAATGGACGTGAGAAGGCGTGGCATGTTGATTATTTTGGTGTAGGAAACGAAAACTGGGGCTGTGGCGGAAATATGACACCAGGCTACTATGCGAATTTATATAGAAGATACCAGACTTTTGTGAGAAATTATAATAAGAACCAGCACATCTTCAAGGTCTGTGGAGGTCCGAACGTAGATGATACTTACTGGACAGAAGAAGTGTTAAAGACGTGTTATGAAAATGCACCAGATGGATCGCACGGGTTTATGGACGGACTGTCAATGCATTACTATGTGCATCCGGAAGGCTGGGAGAACAAGGGAAGTGCCACAAAGTTTGATGAGAAGACATGGTACAAGACACTGTACAAGGCACTTTATATAGAAGATCTGATCAAGATGCACACCACAGTCATGGATAAATATGATCCTGAGAAGAAGATCGGACTGATCTGTGACGAGTGGGGGACATGGTTCACCTGTGAGCCGGGGACAAATCCGGGATTCCTGTACCAGCAGAATACTATGCGCGACGCGCTTGTGGCAGGACTCACACTCAATATATTCAACAAACACTGTGACCGTGTAAAGATGGCAAACCTTGCGCAGACGGTCAATGTACTGCAGGCGGTTATTCTGACAGACGGACCGAAAATGCTGCTTACGCCGACATACTATGTGCTGCATATGTACAAGTATCACCAGGATGCAGAGCTGGTGGAAAGTTACATTGACGGTACAAAGGAGATTGGCATGGACGAGGACTATATGGTTCCGAATCTTCAGGAGTCTGTTTCTGTTGACAAGGACGGAGTTGTGACGGTCACACTCAACAACCTCTCCGTTACGGACAGTGAGGAGATGGAGATTGCCTTCACAGAGCTTCACCCAAGTGATGTGACAGCAGCCATTGTCACCAACGAAATGGATGCGTACAATACCTTTGAGAATCCTGATAAGGTTAAGGAAGCTTGGTTCAAGGACTTCAAGATAACTGACAGAGGTGTCATTTTTACGATGCCTGCATGCAGTGTTGTACAGTTTAGGGTAAAATAATATATAATTTTGGGAAATAGTTGATGTGACTGCAATTATAAAATAACATGGAGGAAACGACCTTGGAGACAAGCGAAAAAGAGGGAAATAGAAAGCACTGCCTAAAGTGCCTTCTGCGTGAAATGGACAAGGAAGCCTACATGGATAATCTTTATGACTATATCCAGAGACTGGATGCAGATATCAAAGCTAATCAGGCGCTCTATGAGGAGCGCCTGTCTGTTTGTAAGGGATGTGATTATCTTGATGCAGGCATGTGCAGGGCGTGCGGGTGTTTTGTGGAACTGCGTGCAGTGATTAAGAATAATGGTTGCTCTTATGGGAAGTGGTAAGAAATAGTAAAGAATACACCTGATGAGTGGTTGAATTATAAAGGATACCGAATGGCGGTCTGTGGAAGGCATGTTGTTATATACAGACAGGTTGCAGTATATGTATATCATATAGCAGATACACAAACGGAATACACGAAACTGTTTTATTAAATAACGATGTGATGGCGTGCTTTTCTTGCATATCTTTCTCATATGGTGTAGACTGTAAGAGAAGAAATATTGAAAAGCTTTACGACTTGACAGTTCGTTATTTGGAGGAAAAAGATGCAGAATAAGCGAATCAGGACATTACATATTATCATTATACTACTTATTATCACAACGATTATTTCACTGACTTTTGCGGGGGCAATGGGTGCGCTGTATGTGAAGGAAGTCGGAGAGGTAAGCCGCCTGCGGGGCGAGAAAGAACAGTTGATTGTAGACCAGGCACTTCCTGTGCTCTCCGTGGATGTGGAAAATGGCACAATCGGAAACCTGGAGCCAGGAATGGAAGACCAGGATATGGAATCGGCTGAGGGAATTGCGGCAGCTGGGGAAGATGTTCAGCTGAATCTGGATGATGCAGGCATTGCACAGCTCATGCAGTCAAAAGAGGCAGAAGTGGAACAGTCCATCAAGGATAGAATGAAAGAGCTTGTGACAAAAGAGGACGGAAGCCCGCTCAAAATGCTTCGTTCTTTTTTTCCAGAAAACCTAATCTACAGCTTTGAGGATGCATATGTCTTTGCGCCGGTTCTGGAGAATGTAAACAAACATTCGCTTCTTGATGAGAACTTTGAGAAGACCGAGGATGGGCTGATGCAGTATGTGGAGAACGGAATCGTCACATCACACACGGGAATTGATGTGTCAAAATATCAGGGGAATATTGACTGGACAGCTGTCAAGGAGGAGGGCATTGAGTATGCCTTTATCCGTCTGGGAATCAGGGGATATGAGTCTGGAAAAATTGTGCTGGATGAATATTATGATGAAAATATGAAAGGCGCAAACAGCGCTGGAGTGAAGGCTGGGGTATATTTTTTCACACAGGCAGTCACGGTTGAGGAGGCAAAAGAGGAAGCGGAGTTTGTCATACAGAATCTCACTAACTATGATGTGGCGTGTCCGGTTGTGTTTGATGTGGAGCGCATTTCCGGTGGCAAGGGGCGCGCTGACCAGATGACCAAGGAGGAGCGCACCGCTGTTACAATCGCTTTCTGTGAGGCGATTAAGGCAGCAGGGTATACACCTATGATTTACGGTAATGTTGTCTGCTTTACGCAGCTGCTCGATATGACACAGCTCAATGATTATGAAAAATGGTATGCATTTTATGACGACTATATGTATATGCCATATGAAGTGAGCTGCTGGCAGTATACGGAGAAAGGAAGAGTGGACGGTATTCCGAACAATGTGGATCTGAATATATCTTTTAAGATATGGTAGGTCAAAGAACTGGAAATCGGGAGATTGCAATTTAATCCTTCTATTATAGAGAGGGTGGATACAATAAAATGACAGGAAAAGGAGTGCATGAATATGAGTAAAGAAATCGAAACCTTGCAAAAAATGATCGAAGAGAGCAGCAAAATTGTCTTTTTTGGAGGAGCGGGTGTGTCGACTGAGAGCGGAATTCCCGACTTTCGCAGTGTCGATGGGCTATATAATCAGAAATATGACTATCCGCCAGAGACGATACTGAGCCATACGTTTTATGTGAGAAGACCTGACGAGTTTTTCAAATTTTACCGTGATAAGATGCTCTGCCTTGATGCGAAGCCAAACACCGCACACAAGGTTCTGGCAAAGCTTGAGGCGCAGGGAAAACTCACCGCAGTCGTGACACAGAACATTGATGGTCTGCATCAGGCGGCGGGAAGCAGAAAAGTGCTGGAGCTTCACGGCAGTGTCCTTCGCAACTATTGTGAAAAATGCCGCAAATTCCATGCGGTGGAGGAAATTGTAAACAGTACTGGTGTTCCGACTTGCACGTGCGGGGGCAGGATCAAACCAGATGTGGTATTATATGAAGAAGGACTTGACCAGTACACGCTGCAGGAGGCAGTGCGCGTCATCAGTGATGCAGATATGCTGATCATCGGCGGCACATCACTTGCAGTGTACCCGGCAGCCGGGCTGATTGACTATTACCAGGGGAATCGGCTTGTGCTGATCAACAAGACTCCCACACAGAAAGATACTATGGCAAACTTAGTCATTACAGGAAGCATCGGCGAAGTATTTTCGCAGATTGACCTTCATGAGTAGATGGAGAACTTTATGGGATTTGAATATGAAGTTGGCGATATCGTCAAATTAAAAAAGCCGCACCCCTGCGGAAGTCCAGAGTGGGAAATCCTGCGTGTGGGCGCAGATTTCCGTCTGAAATGTGTTGGCTGCGGACATCAGGTTATGCTCCCAAGGCGCCAGGTGGAAAAGAGTACGAAAGGTTTAAGGAAAAACACGGAAAAAAATTAGGAATATGTCTTGCAAAATTAGGAAAAATGTAGTATCATAAACATTCGTGATATATAAATCCTTGCTTCTTCTCAGGGAAGAGGCCAGAGACCAAAAGGAGGTAACAAAATGAACAAGTACGAATTAGCCGTTGTTGTCAGCGCAAAGCTTGAGGACGATGAGAGAGCAGCCACCATCGAGAAGGTAAAGAACATGATCACCAGGCATGGTGGCACGATCACAAACGTGGACGAGTGGGGCAAGAAGAGACTTGCTTACGAAGTGCGCAAGATGAGGGAAGCTTTCTATTATTTCATTCAGTTTGATGGCGAGGCAGATGTTCCAGCAGAGATCGAGTCAAGAATTCGTCTCATGGAGAACGTTGTCAGATATTTGTGCGTTAGACAGGACGAGAAATAGAGTGCGCGCCTGTATCCAGCGTGAACAGAGGACAGGGCGTATAGTGGAGAACCTTAATATATGAATAAAGTAATTTTAATGGGACGTTTAACAAGAGATCCTGAGGTGAGATATACACAGGGTGAGAACCAGATGGCAATCGCAAGATACACACTTGCTGTGGACAGGAGATTTAACCGTGGCAATGGTAATGATGAGAACACAGCGGATTTTATTCCGTGTGTTGCCTTCAATAAGGCGGGTGAGTTTGCGGAGAAGTATTTCCGAAAAGGAACAAAGATCGCCATATCTGGGCGTATTCAGACTGGAAGCTATACCAACAAAGATGGCGTGAAAGTATATACTACAGAAGTCATTGTTGATGATCAGGAATTTGCTGAGAGCAAAAACAATAGCAGTAACTCCGACGGTGGCTATGGAAATAGTAATTACGGAAACGGTAACTATGGAAGTGGCTTCGGAGGCGGCAGCAGCCAGTCGGCAGCGCCGATGGCAGCAGGTGACGGCTTCATGAATATTCCAGACGGAATCGATGAGGAGTTGCCATTTAATTAAGATCTGTTTTTAGAGTTTTGAGATTGAAAGAATAGGGGGCTTTATCATGGCTTTTAATAAAAGTGAAAAAGCTGATTCTCCAATGAAGAGAAGAGGCGGAATCCGTAGAAGAAAAAAAGTTTGCGTATTTTGCGGCAAGGACAATGTAATTGATTATAAGGATACAGCGAAGTTAAAGAGATATGTGTCTGAGAGAGGCAAGATCCTTCCCAGACGTATCACTGGAAACTGCGCAAAGCATCAGAGAGCGCTCACGGTGGCAATCAAGAGAGCGCGCCATATTGCGCTGATGCCTTACACGATCGATTAAGGATTAGGAACCAATGAACTGACAGGAAGTTTGTTGGTTCTTTTTTGTTTTCCTTTTGGGGAAAACGTGGTATACTGAATAATATGAAAAGGAGAGATGAAAGATGGCATATTCAAAAGTAGTAGAGAATTTTTTAAGGTATGTGAAGATTGACACCCAGTCCTCAGAGAAAACGTCAGACAAAGTGCCTTCCACAGAGAAACAGCGGAATCTGGCGAAACTGTTGTATCAGGAACTTTCGGAGCTTGGTGCAGAGGATGTGCGCTATGACGAGGAGCACAGTTATGTCTATGCAGTGATTCCGTCCAATATAGATAAAGGACAAGTGCCGGCAGTTGGCTTTATTGCGCATATGGACACGTCGCCAGCTGTGAGCGGGAAAAATGTAAATCCGAGAGTAATTGACAATTATGATGGGAACGATATTGTTCTGAATGAAGAAGCAAATATTGTGACTTATGTATCTGATTTTCCAGTGCTGAAGAATTGTAAGGGAAAGGGTCTGATTGTGACAGACGGCAATACGCTTCTCGGCGGAGATGATAAGGCAGGAGTCGCGGAGATAATGGCTATGGCAGAGCATCTGTTGACACACCCAGAGGTAAAGCATGGCAGGATTTGTATCGGATTTACACCAGACGAGGAAGTCGGGAATGGTGTTGAATATTTCGATATCAAAAGCTTTGGTGCAGATTATGCCTACACAGTGGACGGCGGCATGCTTGGAGATATGAGCTATGAGTGCTTTAACGCGGCAGGAGCAGTGCTCACCGTCACTGGAAAAAGTGTGCACCCAGGTTATGCCAAGAACATTATGAGAAATGCCATCAAGCTCGCATATGAATTTCAAAATGCACTTCCAGATGAATGTCCTGAGAATACAGAAGGATATGAAGGCTTTTATCATGTGGATAATATGAGGGGAAATGTAGAAAAAGCAGTAGCAGAATATATTATCAGGGATCATAACAAGACAAAATTCGAGGAGAGAAAGGCAATATTTGCAAAGACCGCAGAAGAATTGAACATAAAATACGGAAAAGGTACTTTCCAAGTAGAGATATCCGATTCCTACAGCAATATGCGTGAGATGATCGAGAAGAAGATGTATATTGTTGACAATGCAGTTTCGGCAATGAAACAGGCGGGGGTGGAACCAGAGATTTCTGCGATACGAGGCGGAACGGACGGGGCGAGGCTGTCTTTTAACGGACTATTATGCCCGAATATTTGTACGGGTTCAGAAGGGCATCATGGTAGAAATGAGTTTGCCTGTATCGAGGATATGGAGAAGATTGTGGAAATTTTATTAAATTTGATTGACATAACGGCTAAATAATAACAGGATTTTAGTCTTTGCGACGTTAAGAGACAAAATCTGCTATGGAACTTTTCTCAAATTAATGTTATACTATCTATGGACACAAACGCATAAGGAGATTATTTACAATTTTTTCGTATCCCGAAGTGCAGTTATGGTTACGGTTCACTTCCCTATCAAGGCAGAGGGAATCGGGAGGTATTATACATGAAGCAAAAAGTGAAAATAAAGGGACACCTGAAATCATATCTTCAGACCACCCTGATCTTGGGAATATTGTTGACTTTGGTAAATATCGGAATTTACTTTCTTGATATAAAGTCGGGCATCTGTGTTTCAGGATTCCTGTTGATATACCTGATTGCGATGTCTACTCTATTATATAGAAATAAGTCCATAATTATGAATGAATTTATCAGTTTTGCTACGCAGTATGGACAGATACAGAGAACACTGCTGCGGGATTTGGAACTTCCCCATGTGCTGATGGATGATGATGGAAAGATTATATGGATGAATGCGGCTTTTGAGCAGGTGATACATAAGGAAAAGGGCTATCGGAAACCGATCTCCACAATATTTTCCTCTGTCACAAAGGAAAAGTTTGAGTTTGAGCAGGATACTGAGATGGAGATTGCTTACGAGGAGCATGAATACATCTTTAAGATGAAACGGATTTCCATCAAGGATGTCTTGGACAATAGCGAGGTGATCGAGAGCGCCGGGAATGAGAATTTTCTGATAGCGGGTTATCTGTTTGATGAAACGGCATTGAAGCGGGCGCTTCGCGAGCGCGATGAACAGAGCCTTGCAGTGGGTATGCTCTATATTGACAATTACGATGAAGCGCTTGAGAGCGTGGAGGATGTCAGAAGGTCGTTGCTGATGGCTTTGATCGACAGGAAGATCAACAAGTATATCACATCGATTGACGGGATTGTGAGAAAGACAGAGAAGGACAAATATCTGATCATTATGCGTAAGAAGGCGCTGATGAATCTAAAGGAATCACGGTTTGAACTGTTAGAGGATGTCAAGACAGTGAATATCGGAAATGAGATGGCTGTGACAGTGAGTATTGGTGTGGGGGTTGATGCGCCCACATATGCCCAGAACGCTGAGTTTGCGCGCACTGCAATTGATCTGGCGCTGGGACGCGGCGGAGATCAGGCGGTGGTGAAGTCGCCAGATTCCATTGTCTATTATGGTGGGAAGAGTCAGCAGATTGAAAAAAATACGCGTGTGAAGGCGCGTGTGAAGGCGAATGCCCTTCAGGAGATTATCACAAGCAAGGACAAGGTGTTGATCATGGGACACCGACTGGCGGATGCAGATGCGTTTGGTGCGGCGGTGGGAATCAGCTGTATTGCAAGGGCACTTGGCAGGAAGCCGCATATTGTCATCAATGATATCACGACTTCGCTGAGACCGCTTGTGGAGCTTTTCCGGGATAGGAATATCTATGAGGAAGATTTTATCATAGGCAGCACGGAGGCGTTGGAAATAGCGGATAACAGCACTGTGCTGATCGTTGTGGATGTCAATAAACCTAGTATTACAGAGTGCTCAGACTTGATCAAGAGCTGTAGGACAGTCGTGGTTCTGGATCATCACAGACAGGGATCGGAGGTTATAGAGAATGCTACTCTATCCTATGTGGAGCCATACGCATCGAGCACTTGCGAGATGGTGGCGGAGGTAGTACAGTATATAGCAGGTACTGTAAAGGTGCGCAGCAACGAGGCGGACTGCATGTATTCCGGAATAATGGTAGACACGAATAATTTTACGACAAAAACGGGTGTCAGAACCTTTGAAGCAGCAGCGTTTCTGCGAAGGTGCGGAGCTGATGTGACGAGAGTCAGGAAGATGTTTAGGGATGGCGCGCAGGAATACAAGGCAAAGGCAGAGACTGTACGAAATGCTGAGATATACAAGAATGCATATGCTATGGGAATCTGTCCATCAGAGGGATTGGACAGTCCGACAGAAATCGGTGCGCAGGCTGCCAATGAGCTGCTTGGCATCAATGGCATTAAGGCAAGCTTTGTAATGACAGAATACAATGGCAAGATCTATATTTCAGCGAGATCGATCGATGAGGTGAATGTACAGATCATCATGGAGCGACTTGGCGGTGGCGGGCACATGAATATTGCTGGTGCGCAGCTGACAGATACTACTTCGGAGCGGGCAATGTTTGTCGTGAAGGAGACTCTAAATCAGATGCTTGAAGAAGGTTCTATATAAGTTGCGTATAATTGCAAAATTGTTCGTATGCACAATATTTGCCATATGAAAAAATTTCGCATATGGTTTTTTCACATTACAGAAAGGACAAAAATATCATGAAAGTAATATTGTTGGAAGATGTAAAATCCGTAGGAAAAAAAGGAGATCTGGTGGAGATTAAGGAAGGCTATGCCAAGAATTTTATCATTCCCAAGAAGCTGGGAGTGGAAGCCACCGATGCGAATAGAAATACACTAAAGCTACAGAAGCAGAATGAGGAGAAGATTGCCAGGGAGCAGCTTGAGGCTGCACAAGCTCTTGCTGCCGAGATTGAACAGATGACAGTCAGGATGGAGATCAAGGGGGGAGAAGGCGGAAAGACATTTGGATCCGTGTCTTCCAAGGAGATTGCGAAGGCAGTGGCAGATCAGTACGGCAAGGAAATTGACAAGAAGAAGATACAGCTCAGTGAGGCGATCAAGGCGGCTGGAACCCATGAAGTTACGGTGAAACTGCATCCTAAGGTATCGGCAAAGCTCAGAGTGCACGTTGCATGTGTGTAGGAGGTTGAGTGATGCCGGAAATGGATGAGGCGGTTTTAAAAAGAGTCCTGCCTCACAGCATCGAGGCAGAGCAGTCGGTCATCGGATCCATGCTGATGGACAAGGAAGCGATCACCATAGCAAGTGAGCAGATCAGCGGCGAGGACTTTTATGGGAAACAGTATGGTATTCTCTTTGATGCCATGGTGGAGCTTAACGATGAGGGAAAGCCGGTTGATCTTGTGACGCTGCAGGAGAGGCTCAAGGAAAAAGGTGTACCGCCTGAGATATACAGTCTCGAGTACATAAGGGATGTAATGACTGCGGTGCCGACTTCGGCAAACATTAAGCATTATGCAAACATCGTGGCGGAAAAAGCTGTTTTAAGAAAGCTGATTCGCGTCAACGAGGAGATTGCAAACAGCTGTTATGCGCAGAATGACTCATTGGAATCCATATTGGAGGTTTCTGAGAAGAGTATATTTGATATTATACAGAAACGAAACAGCGGTGATTTCGTGCCGATCAGACAGGTTGTCATGAACGCGATGAATCTGATCGAGGAGGCGTCTAAGAATAAGGGTGCTGTGACAGGGATTGCGACAGGATTTCTCGATCTGGACTACAAGACTGCGGGAATGCAGCCCTCCGATCTGATACTGATCGCAGCGCGTCCTTCCATGGGAAAAACTGCGTTTGTATTAAACATTGCGCAGCATGTGGCATTCCACGACAATAAGTCTGTTGCCATTTTTTCCTTGGAGATGTCCAAAGAGCAACTTGTCAACCGACTGTTATCTCTGGAATCCAAGGTAAACTCACAGGCAATCAGGACAGGAAATATGAGGGATGACGAGTGGGAGCGCCTGATCGAGAGCGCTGACGTGATCGGCAGATCAGGTCTTCTGATTGATGACACGCCGGGCATCAGCATCGGGGAACTCCGTTCCAAGTGCAGGAAATTCAAACTTGAGTATGATTTGCAAATGATCATTATCGACTATTTGCAGCTGATGGCGGGTTCAGGCAAGAATAATGAGTCGAGACAGCAGGAAATTTCAGATATATCAAGGTCTCTGAAGGCTTTGGCGCGTGAACTTCACGTGCCCGTCATAGCGCTTTCCCAGCTCTCGCGTGCTGTGGAACAAAGACCAGATCACAGGCCGATGCTTTCCGACCTGAGAGAGTCAGGTGCGATCGAGCAGGATGCCGATGTTGTCATGTTTATCTATCGCGATGACTATTACAATAAGGACACTGAGATGAAAAACGTGGCGGAGATCATTATTGCGAAACAGAGAAACGGTGCGATTGGAACGATCAATCTGGCGTGGCTGCCGGATTATACGCAGTTTGCAAATTTAGCAAAATAATCATATTACAGAAGAGGACAGGGTGAGAACCAGTCCTCTTTTTCTTTATAAAATCGACAAATTGGTATCATAAATGACAAGAAAGGAGTAGCAAAGTGGTAAAGGAAAGGTATTTGATCAACGAAGCGGCAAAAGAAGTACATGTGGAATCACACGTTCTAAGATACTGGGAGGAGGAACTGGGACTGCCCATAAAGCGGAATGAGCAGGGACACAGAATATATACACAGGAGGATATCGACAGATTTATTGCGATCAAGGATCTGAAGGATCAAGGTTTGCAGCTAAAGGCGGTGAAGACGATATTAGATCAGATACATAGTGATAATGGAGGCGATGAGGATATGAGGGCAGGCAATCCATTTGCACAAAAGCAGTTGACGAAAATAACAAAATTAGGGGAGGCAAAGATGGCAGCGATAAAGAATTCAGAGGATGCAAAGTGGAATGAGCGATTTGGAAGAAAGCATGAAGCAATAGCGGGTACATCAAATACAGAAGAAAAGAACAAATATTCTAATGAGGGCGGCAGAACGGATATGAAAAATATGATTGAGATCAAGGAAATAAGATCGCTCGACGCCATGGAAGGCCCTTCCAGACCAGATTATTCCCAAAATGACCGACTTCCAGAGGCCGGACAGGCACAGACACTGAGACTGCAGTACCTGTTTCAGAAGCTGATCAAGGATGCAGTAGCTGCCAATAATAAGGAGATGGCAGACCAACTGGTTGCGCGCATCACGGAGAATGTGAAAGGCGATCTGTGCAAGGAACTTGACTATCAGTTCCGGCTTATGGAGGAGCGTGATGAGGAGAGAGTGAACACTAGACATGAGCTGGAGGACAAGCGCAATGAAGAGTACTATAAGCGGATAGATGAATTACTGCGGCAGTACAGCGGCAAAAATGGCAGGTTTAAGGATAAAAATAAGGAAAAGAATAAGGAGAAACAGAAGGAAAAGACAATAGAATTTCCAAATGCAAAAGAGAAAAAAGAGCCAAAGGCAAAGAAGGAGTTTCACTTTTTTAAAAAGGCTGTTGAGGCAAAGTAGAAAAAATAAAAAAGGTGTTGTCGGACAGCAACACCTTTTTAAATGTACACGCCGATGCAATTGCAAAAGCAAAATGCTTAAGCCTGATCGATAGAGCCCGTAGGGCATGCGCCTGCGCAAGAACCGCAGTCGATGCACTTATCTGCGTCAATCTCAAATTTGCCATCGCCCATGCTGATCGCGCCAACTGGACACTGGGACTCACAAGCTCCACAAGAAACGCATGCATCTGAAATCTGATATGCCATAGTACAAATTCCTCCTTTTATCATTCTATTATTTGTTGTAGCAGACTGCATTATTGTCAGATCGCTACAAATCACAGCCACATGACAAATATTTGAAATAAGTTTGATAAATACTTGTCAATACAGATATTTTAATATAAATCTGTTCGAAATACAAGGCATAAAATATAAAATCTTGTAAAGTTTCTGATAAAATACACAGCCTATTTTATTGGTAAACCGCGCCGCTCGCGAATGCCGTTTAAGATATATTGTTTCAGCTCTGGAACCTTGCCCTTATCCATCTCAGGAACACCTTCAAGGCGGTATTTCATGCCAAGTTCGTCATACTTTTTCTTGCCCATGGTGTGATAAGGGAGCACGTCAAGTGCCTTGAGGTTTTTGAGTCCACCGATAAAATAACCCAGCTTGTGAAGGTCATTTGGATCATCTGTAATGCCAGGAACAACGACATGGCGGATCCAGATTTCCACATTCTTGCTGTCGAGGTACTCTGCAAAGGCAAGAATGCCATCGTTTGGCTGATGCACCAGTTCCTTGTGTTTCTCAGGTTCAATATGTTTGATATCAAGCATCACAAGATCTGTCACCTCACAGAGCTTGTCTAACTTGGCAATCCACTCGGAATTGCCGTCCGGACGGTAAGCAATGCCAGAGCTGTCCAGACAGGTATGGATGCCGCGCTCATGCGCCAACGTAAAGAGCTCCAGTAGAAAATCAATCTGCATCAGCGGTTCACCGCCGGTCACAGTGATGCCGCCGTCCTTGTAAAAGGGCTTATTCCGTTCATAGTTTTCCAGTATTTCCTCTGGTTCCATCAGAGTTCCAGCGTTCATCTCCCAAGTGTCTGGGTTGTGGCAGTAAGCACATCTCATAGGACAGCCCTGCACAAAGACAACATAACGGACACCGGGACCGTCAACTGTACCAAATGATTCTAAAGAATGAATTCTTCCTTGCATAGTATCAACCTTTCCTGTATCATAATGATTTGATATACTCATTATACCCTATTTTTCCCAAATGAGGTATATTTTTTGAGACACTTTTTTCTTTTTCATCGTCTAATGTATGTAAGGAACAGTCGCGACAGTTCCTAAAGCAAGGATCATTCTTTACAATAATGAAATAGAGAGGAAAGAGCGGCATGAATAACTTGGTAAAACGTGCCCGGAGAGGGGACGCAGATGCGTTTACAGAGTTGATGCAGTCACAGATGCAGAATATGTACAAAGCGGCAAGGGCAATCCTAAACAATGACGAGGATGTAGCAGATGCTGTGGCAGACACACTCCTTGTGTGCTGGGAAAAGATAGAACAGCTTAGGAAGGTGGAGTTTTTTCGGACATGGATGACGAAGATACTGATCAATAAGTGCAACGATATCCTGAGAAAAAAGAAGGAACTGCATTACGACGATGAGCTGCAGGAGTTTCCAGAGGAGACGCAGGAATACAATAATGTGGAGTGGATGGAAGTGATGAAATGTCTGGACGAAAAGTACAGATTAGTGATGATTCTCTACTACGTAAATGGACTGACTGCTGCACAGATCAGCGAGGTGTTGAATATGCCAGCGAGTACAGTGCGGACGAGACTGGCAAGAGGGCGTGAACAGATAGCAATAGTCTATCAGATTGGCGAGAAACGCAATGGGAATCGGAATGTGAGCGAGGCAGCAAACGGAGGTAGAATATGAAGAAGGAAAAGGCGATCGAGACATTGCAGATGGATATTGTGATTCCAGATATTGTCCAGCAGAGAGCAGACCTTGTATTTGGGCAGATCAAGCAGGAAAAAGCAGGAAAGACGATGATATATTCAGGAAAAGCGGCGCGAAAAGGTATGTGGATTGCTGTGGCGGCAGTGGTATTGGTGTTAGGCACTGTGGCATGTGCGGCATATATGCATTGGAGCAGTGGAATGGAGGAAAAATTTAATGTCACACAGGAGCAGAAGGAGTATTTGGAGGAGAGTCAGATCACAATGCCAATGAGCGATAGTGTCACAAAGGAAGGGATTACCGTTACAGTGCAGCAGAGTATTGTGGATGCCCATTTTGCACACCTTTCTTTCCGGGTAGACGGATATCACGTTGAGGAAGGTGTACAGCCTGATTTTGAATATGTGGTCACGACAGTCGATGGTGCTTATCCCAGTGCAACGGAAGGGAGTTTTTTTGACAACCTGCATGTTGACAGTAATGGCAACTTCACATATACCGATGGGACTCCTGTCAAAGAGACCGCAGACGGGAGCATCATTGTAAAGTATGAAAATGATGATGGCAGTATGGAATACATAATGACACTGATGACAAACCAGAAAGATAACAGTTTCATAGGAAAGCCAATCCACATTGAGTTTCAAAATCTGGGAACAGTCAGCAAAGCAGTATATACGCCGGATATTAATGCCACATGGACCTTTGATTTTACACTGGAGGCGTCTGAGCAGGTCAGGACGATCGAATTGTCGCAGCCACTTGGGGACAGCGGTGCCATAGTAACAAAAGCGGAGATCTCGCCGATTTCATTCTATGTTGAGTACAACTTCCCGCTGCAGAAAGTAGGAATTGACGGGGTGGATGAAGCCGGAAATGCGATCCAGTCCACCACATTTGCGGAGGCACCACGGCTTACAGGAGTACGCCTGAAGGACGGAACTCAGCTCACAGGCATTACACAAGGTGGTTCGGAGGGATACAATCCTGATGATACTAACACTTATATACTATATTGTGCAATTGACCATATCATTGATCCTGCAGAAGTGGACGCACTGTTGTTTGTCAAAACAGGACCTGAAACACAGCAGGAGTATTACAATATGCCGGAAGATAAGTTGTATATTGTGCCATTAAATTAAAAAGCGAACAGATTGCAATGCATGGATTAGAAATAATCCATGCATTTGTTTTAAAAAGTAAGCAAAAACATGCAAAAAGTGCTTTACAGTTGTGCAAAAAGCAAGTAGAATAGAAGTGATAGGTTACTATGGTAGAGATTTTTCGTACCAGTTTTCAATTAATGGAGGAAGTCATTATGGATAATAATGTCAAATGTGAGATGTCACAGTCAGAGAGCCTAATTATGGATTATTTGTGGAAGAATGATGGTGGAAAAGGCTTTAGTGAGATTATGGAATATCTGAATGGGGAATTGCATAAAAACTGGAAAAAGCAGACAATCAATACATTTATCAGACATTTAATCGACAAAGGACTGATATCAGCGGATGCCAGCCAGAAAAGCCGGCGCTATTCCGCAACGTTGACCCCTGCGCAGTATGCGCGTGGGAAAGCGAATAAAATCCTGGCAGATTATTATGATGGATCGATTGAAGTATTTATATCAGCGCTCACCGGAGGAAAGCAGCTCAGCAAGAAATCGGTGGACGAGCTGCACGGGCTGGTGGAAAGCGAACTTTGATGCAGCGGGATACATCGCTGAAAAAATTTTACGACTCGTCGCTGATCTGTCATCTCAATGGCAAATTCCCTCTGTATCGGCATCAACTAAAATCCCTTATGCGCCCCTGTGCATAAAAAGCCCTGAGAAACGTCTCAGGGCTTTAGTCGTACTTTAAATTAGATAGCCTCGTGGAATGTACGAGAGATAACGTCTGCCTGCTGCTCCGGTGTCAACTTAATGAAGTTAACAGCGTATCCAGATACACGGATTGTCAGCTGAGGATAGTTCTCAGGATGCTTCTGAGCATCTAACAGAGTGTCTCTGTTGAGAACATTTACGTTAAGATGATGGCCGCCCTTTGTTGCATAACCATCTAATAATGAAACTAAGTTATCAACCTGTGCTGTATTGTTTGCCATAGTTATATACCTCCTAATATTGTTTCAATCGTTATTTATTCATTATCCAATCCCTCATGGAGCGTTGGTACGCTGCATGCCATGGGATTGCTGGAACAGTCTGTACATCCAAGTGTCTGGACTTCTTTTGTGGAAGCGTCCTCGCTGACATCTACATTGAAATGTCCCACAGCTTTCTCACTGGAGAAACCAGCATCAAGCTGTGATACAAGGTCGTCAATCATTGATTTCTCATCCATAAACTACACCCATTCCTCTCTTTTATATAGCAGCTGCAGGAGTTCCTGCAGCTGATTTGTACTAATTGTTCAGGTCAAGCTCGATATCGCCAGAAAAGACCGGGGGCTTCTCTTGCACGAAACTAATTATTCAGGTCAAGCTCAATATCTCCAGAGAAGACCTTAGCTTCCTTACCGAGAGCGTTCGGAATGATCGTAAAGGTATTTGAGATACCATCCTGTGCATCCTTGAACGGAAGCTTTGATACAGAAGACAGAGAAGCTACTGCACCATGTGTATCACGTCCATGCATTGGGTTCGCACCAGGAGCGAACGGCTGTCCCTTCTTACGTCCATCAGGTGTGTTACCTGTAGCCTTACCGTATGTTACATTAGATGTAATTGTAAGGATAGAAGTGGTAGGAACACCATTTCTGTAGGTATGATGTCTTCTGATTGCCGTCATAAACTTGTGAACGATATCCTGTGCGATCAGGTCAACGCGGTCATCGTCATTACCATACTTAGGGAAATCACCAGTTGTCTCGAAGTCAACAATGATGCCGTCCTCGTCACGAATCGGTTTTACCTTAGCATACTTAATTGCTGATAAAGAGTCAGCAACGATAGAAAGACCAGCAACACCTGTAGCGAAGTATCTCTTAACGTCTCTGTCATGAAGAGCCATCTCTGCTCTCTCATAGCAGTATTTGTCATGCATGTAGTGGATGATATTGAGTGTATTTACATACACATCTGCCTGCCACTCCAGCATATCCATGAATTTGCTGTATACATCATCGTAGTCAAGAACGTCACCCTCAACAGGACGATATTTAGGACCAACCTGCTTCTTGGTAACTTCGTCCACACCACCGTTCAAAGCGTAGAGTAAGCACTTAGCAACGTTTGCACGAGCGCCGAAGAACTGCATTTCCTTACCAATAACCATAGAAGATACGCAGCAAGCGATACCATAATCGTCACCGTGTGTAACACGCATCAGATCGTCGTTCTCGTACTGGATAGAAGAGGTCTGGATCGACATCTTTGCGCAGTATCTCTTCCAGTTCTCAGGAAGTCTTGTAGACCAAAGTACTGTTAAGTTTGGCTCCGGGCTGGGTCCGAGGTTTGTCAATGTGTTCAGATAACGGAAGGACATCTTTGTTACCAGAGGACGTCCGTCTACGCCAACACCGCCGAGTGACTCTGTTACCCATACAGGATCGCCTGCGAAAATCTGGTTGTACTCAGGTGTACGAGCAAATTTGATCAGACGAAGCTTCATGATGAAGTGGTCAACAAACTCCTGAATCTGCTCCTCTGTGAATGTTCCGTTCTTTAAGTCTCTCTGTGCGTAGCAATCAAGGAATGTAGATGTACGGCCAAGAGACATAGCTGCACCGTTCTGCTCCTTAACTGCACATAAATATCCGAAATAAGTAGCCTGGATTGCTTCCTGTACGTTTGTAGCCGGCTTAGAGATATCGCAGCCATAAGAAGCAGCCATTTCTTTCATCAGTTTCAAAGCAACCATCTGCTCTGAAAGCTCTTCGCGAAGACGAATCACATCATCGGTCATAACGCGGCCTGTGGAATCCTTCTGAGCCTGCTTATCCTCGATCAGTCTGTCGATACCATAGAGAGCAACTCTTCTGTAGTCACCGATGATACGTCCACGTCCATAAGCATCAGGAAGACCTGTGATGATGTGTGATGAACGGCATGCTCTCATCTCCTGATTGTAAGCGTCGAAACATCCTGCATTGTGTGTTTTTCTGTGTGTAGAGAAGAACTCACTGATCTCAGGATCTACTTCGTAGCCGTTGTCTGAGCAGGCTTTCTCTGCCATTCTGATACCGCCATAAGGCTGTAAAGAACGCTTGAAAGGCTTATCTGTCTGGAAACCAACGATCGTCTCCTTGCTCTTGTCGAGGTATCCCGGACCATGAGAAGTAATGGTAGAGATCACCTTTGTGTCCATGTCAAGTACACCGCCGGCTTCTCTTTCCTTCTTCTGAAGATCAAGAACCATGTCCCATAAATCCTTTGTGTTCTGTGTAGGTCCTGCTAAGAAAGCCTCATCTCCTTCATATGGTGTGAAGTTCTTCTGAATGAAGTCACGTACATTGATCTCGCTTTCCCATTTGCCACCTACAAAATCTTTCCATTCTGGTCTCATTTTGCAAAGCCTCCTAAAATATAAATTTAATTTTTATGCGGTATGACACCGCTGGTTACTGAAGTTTAGAATGTTAGTTATTACGAAAGTATTAAATCTTGTCTAACATCTATAACTGTATTATATCCTCAATTTTGTATACACGTCAACACTATTCTTTGTACTTTTTTGTGTACAGAGGGTTAAAATTTATTAAAAATTTGTGAATTTTAACGGAGAGTGTGTGTCTATGGTTTTCTGCATTTTTTGCTTTTGTAACAAAACATACTTTTGCTACTGCTTGTAAGTGGGAAAGGAACATGATAAAATAAAATTTCAACGACCGAACGGGAGACTGAGCGTCAAGGATCTGCCATCAGAGAAGTTATATCCGGTCAGGAATAAGGCGGTCAGGAAAAGGCTGGTTAGGGATAGTGGTCGTTGTTCATTTTTAGGGCATATCAAGCAAAGATGTTTCGTATGCTTTTTATACCCAAACCAGTTCATTCATGCTATAATTATGCTGATTGAATTTTAAAGGTGCATAAGCACTTATTCAATTGTGAAGTTTGAGAAATGAGTCAAGTTACAATTTAATGAAATGTTTTCGCCGTAAACCATTTCGAAATGGAGGAAAAAATGAGAAAAAGTGGTACATTATCAAAAATAGCATATTGGATCATAGGGCTTAGTCTGATCTTTGCAGCTGTTGGATTTGAGGATGCAATGGTATCTTTCCACAAGCCAGTTGACATTTACGATGAAGATTTTGAGGGTCTCAAGAGATATATGGCGGTAGAGTCAGACCTTGATATTATTATTTCCAGCTTTCTACAGGAGACGGTCACACATACCAAAAACGGCTCAACAACGAGTGTGGATAAATACAACTATTATTCTGTTCCTGTCTTTGTCGGTGACGAATGCTATTATGTCGCGCTTAAGGTTTCCAATAACACTGCTAATGATAATCAGATCAAAAAGGTCGTAAAAGAAACTATGGCGTATCTGACTTATAAACAAGATACATATGGCGATGAAAAAATGGAGTTTAGCGGAGGGGTATATAAAACGAAAAAGGACATCTATTCTGAGATGAAATCATGGTTTAAAGAAGCTGGATTTTTCGAGAATGACTCTGATGTAGAGAAATATGTACTGCCGTACCAGCTAGAGCCAATTGTCTCATTTGAAAGAGTGCGTACTATATTTATTGCATGTGTTGCAATCATACTTGTTGGTATACTCCTTATAGTGATTGACCGTAAGGTGATTTCGGCAAGGGCTTAGGATAATCTTTAAGGATGATAACTCAGACTTCATATTGGAATAAGTGCTTATGCATCTTGGAAATTGTATCGGGCGGCATTCTTTTTTGGTGAACATGTCAGGGCAAAATGCCTGCGGCGTTTTGGGGCTTGATTAAATTCTCAAAATATATTATAGTTATGAATGGCAACAATGAATAAATTCCCATATTTCAGGCACAATAATACAAAAGTGTCATGAATAACGAATGATAGAAGAGGAGGAAAAGACAATGGCAGAGATAACCAAGGATATGACGATCGGCGAGATTCTGAGTACAAAGCCAGAGGTGGCGCCTGTACTCATGGATGCAGGAATGCACTGCTTAGGCTGTCCTTCCGCGCAGGGTGAGACCTTGGAGGAAGCAGCGATGGTTCACGGTATGGATATTGATGCGCTGATGGACAAGATTGCGGCGCTCGCATAGGAAAGCTGCATAAAACATAAAAATTCCGCGACAAACATCGCGGATTTTTTATGTTCAGCTTTATGATATCATTTATAACTACACAAGAGAAAGCGCCTGAATCGCCTTATCCTTGATGATGGGTTCAAAGTGCTCCTCCATATACGCCTCGCTTGCGGAAGCAATTTTCTCAGGATTTCCGTATTCAGAGAGCATATTACAGATTTTGTTGAACTCCTCGGGTGTATGGTCTGACTGTGCGACAACCAGCAGATAACCAGAGGTTTTTTCATTTTTATACAGGGAATTTTTCCCGTTGTAGTGCTGTACCAGAATATGCGCAAGGCGCGTCACCTGGTTCAGGGATTCAAAACCATAGATGCGTGTCAGGTCAATGCCAGCTGCAAGCTTTGCTGTGTTGGCAGATCTCAGCTTTGATTTGTTTGCCCTGTTCAGGGTATCAGCAGCGCTGGAATTGGTCTCTGCGAGATGATTGTCATGAATCTTCTTAAACAGGTCAAGCACATCGTCAGCGCCCTCAGAGAGACTCTGAAGCATACTGTCGAGCGTGCTTCCCAGGTCGTCCTCCTCATATTCATCGTGGACAGAAGGGGCAAATTTTGAGAAACGGGTGTCAAGCTCCTCGGGATCTTCAACTTTGGTGATCACTAAGACGATACACTCGGAATTGAGCGGTATCGCTTCTATCATAAGTGGAATATCATCAGCATCAAATCCAAATTCATAAGAGGCCTGCTGCATCATATCGCGGAAAAGGTTCTTTGCTTTCTCTGTGCCGTAGGCAAGCTCGCTGATCTTAAGCTCACGGTCTGCCAGATCCGCCTTTGTAAGCGTGCAGCGAATTTGATGGTCATTTACTTTTTCGATTTTCATATTATTCACATCCTCACTATTTAATATTACATTGTGTTCCAAATCCACTTTAGTGGGTTTTATCCACTTTAGTGGGTTTTATCCACCTTTGTGGGTTTTGGCGCGTAATTTCAACTACTTTGGGTGGAGTCTGAACAGTGTCCGCGTAATTTCAAAATTCTAAAGTTAGCCCTCGGAATGGACATCAAGTGACTGACCTTCTCACATATATTATAATGTAGATATGTTTTAGTAAATAGGACAGGACCACACTTTTTAAAAAATTTATTTTAATGCCATAAAACGGTAAATTAGCACAGTACATATTTTA
>JAIEEY010000440.1 GCA_029067205.1 Lachnospiraceae bacterium | reverse complement strand
CATTCTTCCTCAAATCAACACTATAACTACAAATATTTGCTGTACTCCTCCCGCATCTTATCATTCATATAACCTTGGGCGTAAGTCCATGCATTTTGACAGGATATGGGACGGCAATTTCCGTTTAAAATATTGTTTCCATGCATTACCTTAGGGAAGTTATGAAGAATCGCCAAAATTCTATATACCATTTTCTTTCCCATAAAGATCTCCAGATACTTCTCTGCATCATTCAGCAATCCCAATATAAGATTATTTATTTTTGTCTCTTCCTCTTTGTTGATCTCAAATATACACTTATCTTTTGCAATCGCTTCCCGCAGCTTTAAAATTCTTTCATAGTTCGGCAAATTGTACTTCCTGCACATATTATCCATATCGTCAAATAACCGTTTCGAACAGTCAATCCCTTTTTTTTCCATTGACACAAAATCCAATATTTCTCTCCATAGGGACAACTCTTCCCTGAGACGCTTCCGCTCACCCAGCTTCCACATTCTCCCACCTGTTCCACCTTTTTCGTATACAATGCCTATGTCCAATATTTGATAATAATAGCAAATTTCCATTGATATTCTCCACCACCCTAAAGGACTACACATCTATGTAGGCGTATCCACATCATCCCATTCCGCATCAAGGAATCGGATCATCCAGTTCAGTGTCTTGTGCCTTGCCTGTATCACACCATGGTCGATTCCTGCTGGTCCTGTCATCCGATGGCATCTTGCATCCACTGCAGCCCAGTCCATACGGTAAACCAGATCCGCTTTATCCAGAATCTCTTTTTTGGAGTGCATAATCGTTTTCTCACAGATCGTCTCAATGGAATCAAACAAATTCGGATCGATACTGCGCACTGTCAATGGCACATCACAGATATCTGTCGGTTCCGTCCATTCCATAAGTCCCAGCACCCATTCCAGGGTATACAAATGTTCATAATTCCACGAATAGTTGATCATTGTTTTTTCTTCCGGGTTGTCATCCTGTATATATGCCAGTTCCGCCGGCGTGAGAATTTCTTTTGGATCCCTGATCGCATAATTATCCATAACCCGTGCGATAAATTCCCGCGCCTGTGGAACATCCATATTTTCCGCTGGATTCAGCATTGACTCTGAATACAAGGAAACCACCAGAAGACCCAGCATTCTGCGCACGGTCTCCTCCTTGCTCCTGAGCGAAATCTCCTCATCATCACTATTGACTGGAAGCTCCATCACATAAATCTCTCTGTCAAACAAGTATTTCATATTTTCATACCGGCGTGTTTTCTGTCTGTCCGTACAGTCTTTCAAACGCTCTGGATTCTCCTCCAAAGTAAAGGGAAAATATGTTTCCAAATCACTGTCTCCATCTTCACTCAAAATCACTTCATTGTCCTTATTCAGCGCAACTGTTCCCTGCTCCGCAACAAGTACACTATCCACATCTTCCATAACTTCCTGGACGATACCGATTATTTTATCCACATCTTCACGCAAATCTCCCTGTTCACTTTTCGCCTCCAGCAAAATAGAAATAAACGCTGTAGACTGCTGAATATAGTGACACAGATTTATTTTGATATCCTCATCCTCCGCATCAACACCGGCAAAAAGTCCACACACCGCATTCTTCTGCTCCCTCAGAAATTTCTTCTCGTCCTCTCCCATGGAAGAAATCACAATCTGCAGTGCAATATTGCAGGTCTGACTGCCAAACATTAACACATTCCCGCCCTCTGACCTTGGCAACCCAATACAGTCACTAAATGCATTTCTGATTTTATCCAAATCATTTTCCCTGCTGAATAAAGCGATCAATTCCTTTTGTTTTTCCTGATTCTTTTCCATATCTGATTCTCCCTTACTCATTCAAAAAAAATATCTCACGGCAGCTCTCTTGCGCATATGATGACATCAGCGTTTCTCCTGAAAATCCACAAACTCTTGTGCCTGTCCCCGAACTTCCTCATCAACATCTGTCCTGTTTGCAATTTCCTTCATTAGCCCAATCAACGCTTCTCTATGCCCACCCGCATTGATACACCGATTTAACATCCAGACTGTTGTGCTGCCTGGCGTCCTTTTCAATGACTCCACTAAATATTTTTCATATTCTGTACCAAATTGTTCTATGAAATGTACAATCGCTCCCGGATCACCAAAATACGCTGTAGGGTGCCGCTCAATCAACTGTAATAGCGGTTCAACTGCTTCCAGCTTGTAACCTGCATTGGTAATGGAATTTATGTTCTCTTCCATGACAAATGTATCCACTTCATTATATGCATCAATCGATGCCTCAATCTTTGCAATCGCCTGTTCTAACAAATTCATTTTCTTTTCCCTCCATTTTTCTTACAGCAACAAACTATATCTGTCAGCATTCTTAAAAAACTGCCCATTAAAAATCTCCGCCCAGCTTCTCTGCCAGCATCTCCAGATCATTTTTACTCATAGGCGGAATCAATATATGGTCTGCGTCAAACTGACGGATCTCCCACCCTTGAAGTTCTTCTATAAAACGTTCATATGAAAACAGCCCATCCATCACACGCTGTTCACTGTAGAGCACAAACTGGACAAACCCTTCTGCTATTTTGATATCACCCAGATTCAGAAACCCATCAGCGCGGACCGGAAAAACACTTTCACACTCCTCTGTCAGCGCATAAAAGGCCCCGATCTCGTTCGTATCACTTCTCTGCAAAAGTCTTGGCTTGGCATAATAGACATCCATTGACTGCAGATTATGTATCGTCTGTTCAAAGTCGGACAGGTTCGTACACGTCGCCCATGCAGCGACCTTATCCTCTGTCATCGTATAAGGCCAGCGCGCCAAAGTGAGTATGTAATTCTGATAGTCTTTATTCCCGCAAAACTGGTTCAGCGACTTTAAGCTGAACGCGGCAAACTGTTCAATTCCCTGCTCCAGCTCCCCACTGGTGAAAGTCCTCTCTTCTTCCACACAGTACATCTCCACTTTGCCCAGACGCCGTTCCATCTCCCCCACCAGTCTGGCAAAGTCTGCGATTTCTGCCCTGGTTGTAGGAATGTTGTAACTCACCTCATAGTATCCTTCACCGGCCTTAGCGCCATTGTAAAAAATTCCCCGCCCTATCCGATTCGGATTGTACAAAATAGCAGTTCCCCGCTCCTGCTCCCCTTCCTGCAAAATATAAAAATCATTGTTCGAGCCATAACAAAGCCCACAGGCATCCGCCAGTGACGGAAGGTCAAGAGTTGTCTTTCCTAATAGTTTCTTTTGTTTGATCTGCAAAGTAAATGCCATTGTAAAATCTCCTCATCTATATTTAATCATCTTCTGTCCTTTTATTTCAAGTCCTCTTTCCAATTATACTACACTCATTCCCTGTTATCCACCAGAACTATGATTTATCTGATAATCAGAAGCAAAATTTCATAATATATGCTATAATAAAATCACACAACGATCCATTAGGAAAGGAGACCACCCTATGCTTAACTTCGAAAAAGCCACGCCGGAAGAAACTGGTGTTCCCAGTGAATGCATTGTTCACTTTATAGACAGGCTGCAAAGGCGGCAGATTCCCATGCACAGCCTTCTTCTCATGCGCCATGACAAACTGGTTTTTGAGGGATATTATGCCCCCTGCACTGCAGACAGCCTGCACCGCATGTTTTCCATCAGCAAGAGTTTCACCTCCATCGCAATCGGACTGCTCATCGACGAGGGAAAAGTTTCACTGGAAGCCCCTGTTATCCAATACTTTCCCGAAAAGCTGCCCGACAAAAACAACATACACCCATGGATTGCGCAGATGACAATCAAGGATATGCTGATGATGCGCTCCTGCCACGCATCCACCACATACAAGCTTGACATGTCGTCGGACTGGGTTGCAAGCTTCTTTACCACAAAGCCCACGCACCCGCCTGGAACCCTGTTCCACTATGACACCTCCGCAGCGCATACGCTCTGCGCTCTGGTGGAAAAACTGACCGGACAAAGTATGCTCGATTATATGAAAAAAAAACTCCATGTACTGGGATTTTCAGAAGAATCCTACATGATCAAAGATCCATTTGGCGTGTCGATGGGCGGCAGCGGTTTGGTTGCGCTTCCGATCGATCTGATGAAATTTGGCTATTTTATCGCACACAGGGGACTTGTCCTTGGAGAGCAGCTAATCTCACCCTCCTATATCGATCTGGCAGTATCACCCTTAACCGCTAACTGTGTGCCAGCGCCGCTTCCAAGTGAGGCGCAGGGGTACGGACTGCAATTCTGGCGTAATGAAAGAAATGGGTTCACCTGTTACGGAATGGGCGGACAACTCATCATCTTCCTGCCCGATTATGACCTGATCTGTGTGACCACTGCGGACACTCAGAGCATACAGGGCGGCAACCAGCAGATTTACGATGCACTGTACGAAGAGATTCTTCCTTTCATACAGGAAAAAGAA
Source organism: Lachnospiraceae bacterium (assembly GCA_029067205.1). GTDB lineage: Bacteria > Bacillota > Clostridia > Lachnospirales > Lachnospiraceae > COE1. The sequence continues at coordinate 19,114 of JAIEEY010000440.1, read as the reverse complement.
CTCCCCCGCAATCAGGAGGCCGAACATGATCTTCACAACAAGCTTGCCTCCCTTGCAGTCAGGCCCTTGGAAAATACCGCCGCACCAGAGTACTTTTCCGATATCAACGGCAAAATATTTTATGTACAGACCGAAACGTCTGATTTTCAGAGTTTCCGTGTCCATTTTAGTGAAAATGTCGGTACTCTGTCCTTTACTTATAAACATATAGACTATGATGTCCAATTTGGCATCGCAAAAATGCAGACGGGCATCTTCCCTATCTATAATTTGCGGTATGCCGCAAGCGGCGCATGGCTATTTGACAAAACACTGCTCATCAAGGCGCATATTATCGACGCATACGTCGGCTGTGTACAGTTCCAGTTGTCCTTCCGCAGAGAGGAACTGACCATCTTCATGACCAAAAAGGAAGAAAGTCTGTTTTGTGAGTTTCAAGGGCATCTTTACTGTAAAGCACTACCGTAATATGTCTTTTCCCCAATATAAAAAGCAGTGAATATAAATAGTTTCTATTTTGTTCACTGCTTTAGAAAAATTTCATACCTGTCAATGAATTTCCGAATCCATTTAATCCGCCTTTCTCAAATGTTTGAGAAATGTTAATTGTGAAAAATTTTCCTTGAAAAATAAGGATTTATTGAATTTATTTTTAGAAATTACACCATCTTTACACCACTTGGTGTAAAGATTTTTGACTACCAATTCGAGCTTCTGAATGTGGTTCTGTGTTTTATACCAAGAAACTTCATTTCATCTCTTATCAGCTTGATTGGTCATGCCAGTCAAATCATTAAATACATCCACAACAAAATAATATATTTCCTTGCTATCTGCACGCTCACCCATCATATAAAATAAAGCTTTTGCTTCATTTTCCGATCTAGGGCACTTCAGTCCGCCTCCTGCATTTCCTCTCTTTATTCCCTTCCATATGGTACATCTTCTGCCACCATACTCATTTTCGGTTCAAGTGAATATACAATATCACTCTTCCTTTTTAATTTCTCATATAATACCGTTCCAAGTGTTTCCATAATTTGCTTCATCATATCCGGCTCTTTAAACATACGTACAAAAAATTCTTCATTTTGCTCATAGCGGCTTGCCGCCATATTAGGAAAGTCTTTTTCGAATAGCAGCATAAAAGTCTTAAAATCATTATTCTGTGCATATCCATGCCATTTATCCTGCGTTTCGTAATCATTTTCAATTTGTAAAAGCACTTTATCCATCTCAGTGAACTCTGTACCATAACGTTCATTGATTTTATCAATTATGATTGTAAGTGGATTCTTTTTCTTCTCTTTCCGCCCCGCTTCACCGGTAATCGGTCGAAATCCTTCTTCTGTTGGTTCCAAATCAATGCTTCCTTCAAAATCTTTTTCCAAACGGTAATATTCCAATAACACTTTATCGTCTACATTAACTCGCTCCGTACTCCCTTTTGGTAACTGCATCAATAAGAACTTAACATATACACTGAATTTATGTATATCTTTGTCAAACAATCGGCATACCTGCGTAATAAACGCATAAATGCGGTTGAAACGGGCAAGTGTAGATTTAAACATATCCTGTCTTTCCGCATTTAATGCCTGAAAACGATCAATCGCTGGCTTTATTTTTCCTTGTAATTTTCCGATGTCACCACTCACTTGCTGCTTTTTTGAATAAAAAATATTCGCAAATTGCATGATTTCATTTTCCTGATATACATGATACTCATCCAGTGTATTTTTCAGATCATAAATGACATTTGGATTGGTTTCTTCCTCTAGTGTAGTTTCTTCATAATATGGCGCAAAAGATTTTTTGATATCCTCTGCTGAATTCACAAAATCGAGAATAAAAGTATCCTGTTTGCCCCTGTAAGTACGGTTGAGACGCGATAGTGTCTGAACCGCTTTCACACCTGACAACTTCTTATCCACAAACATCGTATGTAATAACGGTTCATCAAATCCTGTCTGATATTTTTCCGCAACAATCAGCATACCAAAATCATCTGTATTGAACACTTTAGGCAATGCCTTTTCTTTTACTGTCTTTCCATCCTTTGTCTTATTCAGCTTTTCTTCTGTATATGTCTGCCCGCCATCTTCAATTTCTCCTGAGAATGCAACAAGTACATCAAGGTCATAACCTTTCTCAAGAATCTGACGTCGAAATTCCTGTAAATACCGTACAGCATGTAAACGTGATGGAGTCACAACCATTGCCTTCGCTTTTCCACCAATCTTTGTTTTGGTTACACGATAAAACTGTTCCAGCATAACAGCAGTCTTTTGGGAGATATTATGAGGATGCAGCTTTTCGTAATCTAAAATCGCCTTAATTCCTGTTGTTGTATCCAATTCTGGATTATCCGGTATCGCTTTTACTATGTTATAGTACATCTTATATGTCATATAATTTTTCAGTACATCAAGAATAAAGCCTTCCTCAATAGCCTGTCTCATAGAATAGATATGAAATGGATGATATCTACCGTTCTCATCTTTCCATCCAAACATATTGAGTGTCTTTTCTTTAGGTGTCGCTGTAAAAGCAAAAAATGACATATTGCTATGTACTCCATGCGCCGCCAGTTCATCTAACAATTTATCCTCATCATCCCCTTGATTTTGTTCCTGCTCATATTCCATTTGGGCATATTCTTCTAAAATTTTCTCTGGGTCTGCCAATGCTCGTTTTAACTTTTTCGCCGCATCTCCCGTCTGAGAAGAATGTGCTTCATCCACAATCACAGCATACCGTCTGCTGCCTGATTTTACTTCTTTATAAATCACCGGAAATTTTTGCAATGTAGTGATGATAATCGGTACACCATCATTGATGGCGGTCTTTAGCTGTTGCGCATTCTTTTCAATTTTCTGCACCACACCATCTACATGGTCAAACTGATAAACCGTATTTTGTAACTGCTCATCCAGCACCTTGCGGTCTGTAACAATAATAACTGACTGAAAAATCTTCTCGTCATGCATATTGTGCAGACCTGCCAAACGATGGGCAAGCCATGCAATGGAATTAGATTTTCCAGAACCTGCGCTGTGTTGTATCAAATAATTCTTGCCAGAACCATTGATTTTGACATCTGCAAGCAATTTTGTTACCACATCAAGTTGATGATAGCGGGGAAAAATCATTGTTTCCCCCTTGATTTCACCTGTATCTTTATCCCTCTCCACTTTTAGATGAAGATATTTGTTCAGGATTTCAAGCAAACGCTCTTTGCAAAGAACATTCTGCCAAAGATATGCTGTATCATATCCATTTTCGTTGATAGGATTTCCTTTTCCTCCAACCCGCCCTGCGCCGTTACTCCCTTGATTAAATGGCAGAAAATAGGTCTTTTCCCCTTCCAGACGTGTAGTCATATAAACCTGCGTAAGATCTACTGCAAAATGGACAAGGACACGTTCTTTAAACGCAAAGATTGCATCCTTCCCTCTACGGTCAAATTTATACTGTTCAATCGCATTTGCTGTACTTTGTCCTGTAAACTGGCACTTTAACTCCATTGAAACAACCGGAATACCATTAACAAACAGCACAATATCAATGCTGTTTTCGTTGCTGGGAGAATAATGCAGCTGCCTTGTACAATGTAATATATTGGCTGCAAATTGTTCCTGTGTTGTTGTATTAATGGAAGTTTCCGGTTTCCAATATACTGCGCGGAATTTAACGCCCCGGTCTGTAAAGCCCTGACGCAAAACCTGAAGTAGTCCTACCATTTTCACCTCTCGGCAAAAACGCTCAACCACTTGTTTTTCGCTGTCTGCTCCGTAGATTTTCTCATAGCGTTCCCACTGTTTTGGCTGGCTTACTTTCAAAAATTCCAGAAGGGTTTCCGTATCCAATGCCAGTTTACGATCAAATTTGCGCGGATCACCTTTCTCATAGCCACCCTCGGTAATTAGATATTCTTCTATATCCTGTTCAAAACGTTTTTCCCTTATATCAAAGTCTGACATGAATCGTTCCTCCCCAATGTACTTTTGCTCTTCAACTTATTTCTCGCACCAGTGGCACGAATTTTTCCAAGCATATATCTTATTCTTTCTGCACTACGCATTTACTCACTCTGCTTTTCTTTCTGCTGTAAATAAAACATGGTTTTTTGTATTTCAATTTCTTTTCGCAGTTCTTCTTCTGTCGGTAAATACAATTTATATTTTGATGCGAATAACTGCTCATTACCATGAAGAACGGAATACCTTGCGATATCTTCATCAGTTTCTGTACAGAGTACAATACCCAATGTCGGATTATCGTCTGCGCCCTTCTTTAATTCATCGTACATACGAATATACATATCCATCTGTCCTACATCCTGATGTGTAATCTTGCCAGTTTTCAAATCAATCAGGACAAAACATTTCAAAATATAATTGTAAAATACAAGGTCTATGAAATAATCTTCTTTCTCTGTCTTTATATGCTGCTGACGGGCTACAAAGGCATAGCCCTTTCCCATTTCCATCAGAAATTTCTGAATATTAGAAATAATGCTGGTTTCCAAATCAGTTTCTGCATAGTCCGTGTTTTGCGCTAATCCCAAAAATTCAGCTACAACAGGATTTTTGATAAATTCAAGCTTATCATTTTGGAAGTCAGCAGTCTTTTCAAGCATTTCCTGTTCAACCAGATCTTTATGTTGAGACTGTAATATGCGGTAGTAATATTGTGTGTTGATATTACGCTATAAAGTGCGGACACTCCATGTCTGCTCATATGCCTCTTTCTCATACCAACTGCGGGCAACAGAATCTGCCACCTGCGATAATGCACGATAATGAGACCATGAAAGCCGTATATGAGATTGTCGACACGCTGTGTCGACAATTTGGGGAAACTCTTTATAGAAGCGCAAACAGTGATAAAGATTACTGCGGTCATAACCTTTTCCGTACTGTGCGGTTAGCTCTTTGGACAATTTTTTTATGATGTTGGCACCGTACTCAGCGCGGTCTGAACCGTCAATTTCTTCCTCAGCTATTCGATATCCAATCAGCCAGTTTCTTTGTGACAGAATTGTATCTACTGCATGATAGGCTTGCCTTTGGGAAGTCTCTATAATGTTTTGTATATCTGATAATATGTTTTCTGATTTTTGATATATGCTCATAATATCAGTATTTTCAGTTTTTATGGGTTCATTCATAATACTCCTCTCACATCATTATGCTGTTTACATCAATTCACGTATTTTTAGTAACCTTTATCTTCTATTCTGCATAATCTTTCATCAACATTTTCATTCCATATTTATTATTATCCTCTAAGAACTGCAATAAATCGGGATGTATCTTTGGAAAATATATATATCCATAAATTCAACAATCATTGGCATTACCCAGTATTGGCAACCCTCTCTTGGTGTAATACCAAATTCCATATCATCTCTGTAGTCAGATGACTGTATTTTATTCGGCAATGCAATAGAAAGAATGCTAATAAATATTGATGTTATATTACGTAAAGTTTCAATTAGCTTTTGTTTTCTTTCTTTATAATTTCCATATGATGGGTAATTATCCAAAATATACTTCCGCCCATTACCATGTACATAATTATTTAGGGTTCTATCCGTCTCTTTCCATATATCTTTAAGGTATATTTCCATTAAATGTTTTATATCGTCATCTTTTACAAGCTGTATTATATATTTTGATGTATCAAAATATTTTTTTCGTTCTTTAAAATATTTTTCTTCTTCTAAAATATCATAAACCCACAACTCAACAGCTAAATCTGTAGCAGATTTTCGTGTACCTGCTGCTAATATACCCATCTCTGATTCTATAGCTTGAATCAAATTATCAACCGTTAAATCCGTTCCATACAATTTCTTAAATTCTACATCATCTAATCTCGGCATATTTTCTACAATCTGAGCCACAAAAATATATTGGATTACATCATCTCTATATTTTCTTGCTAATGTAAACGCATCTGCAAAATATCCCCTTTGACAACAAAAATCAATACTTTTAATCGTATTCTCAGATGCGGTAACTGATTCCCCCTGTAAAAAATATGTACCACTACCGCTAACCGAAACACTTGGACCAGAAAACATATTATCTGAAATCCCCATTAAAATCATTGCTATTTCATCCAACTCTGCTATTTGACACCTTTCATTATTTGCTGAAAATATATCACTCATTTTTCTCATATCTCCAATTTCTTCATAAACGCATGTTTTTTTCCTGTAACTATTTCGTAAATCAATGATTTCTTATATGCAGCCAACTTATTAAGTTCTAAAGTCCTTTTGTCCATCTCATTCTTAAAAGCCATATCAAGTGTGTGTAGTTTTTCCGACACAACCTCCTGCATTTCAATTGATGGAAGATAAATCTTCCAATTAAATATATCTTTATGTGTTATTTTTACCATCGTGCTACTTGATCCATGCGCATCTCTCTCAATCTGCTGTCTCGCATATGCTGATTGAAAGTAATATACAGCAAACGAAGGTAGTAAAAAACGTGTATTAAATATAATACGATATATAAGGTCAGAAAATATAGTGTTCTCAAAAACATCATCCACCAAACAAACTGCCCCAACATATTCTCTCGTGTTTGAACGTGTCAATAAAAAATCGCCCTTGTTTACTTTTAATCGTTCACACCGGCTTTTATCTCCACTAAATAGTTTAATCTCTGTTTTATTGAATCGCCCTTCCTTAACAGCCGCTAATGACAAAACATGCCAATCGCTCTCTTGATTCTTTTCAGATGGAGAAGGGCTCCAGCCTTGTTCAACTTTATCAATACATTTTCCAAGTGAGACTAATGGATATGCTGAATTCGCTATCATTTCGGAAATCACTGATAATCTATATTGCCTTAATTTTTCTATAACCAGTTGTTTCTTTTCTATAATATTATCTATTACAGAACATTTTTCATCAAGATAATCTGCAATACAATACTGTACATTATATGGCGGTATTGGTAATTCAATCGTATTTAACTTTGATATTGGTATACGCATACGAATTTCCATAATCCCATTTCCATATCCTTTTAATTTAGATTGCAATTCTCGAGTCTGAAATAAGTAATTATAATACCTCACGCAGTCATTTTCATAGCGAGGATACAACATATAATATACTGGGCTCACACAACCATAATATTTTGATAGACCAACAGATCCTATAATAACATTCATACTATTCAATACAATATCGTTTGGATATGCAAGTTTATATCCTGTCAAATCATCTTTTGATTTGTTCCCAGATTCACCTTTTTCTGTATAAGGAATTACTCCCCTATCATTAGTAAGCGAAAGAATAAAATCTGTCTTAATTGGATTATTACTTTCATTTCTTTCACACAAAACAGCCTTTAGACGTTTCTTTTCCCAATCAGTTGGTATCTCCCCAATCCATTCAACCCCGCTATCCTTCATTTCCCTCATATACCAAAGACCTCCTGCAAACTTCCTTCCAATTCCTTTTCCAGCTCCAATATTTCCGCCATAATTTCAGCAGAAGGCTGTGGTGCTTCATATTTGTAAAAATACCTTGTAAATGGTATCTCATATCCCACCTTTGATTTCTTTTCATCAATCCACGCATCCTGCGCAAACGGCAATACCTCTCGCTTAAAATATTCTTGTATATTTTCTGTCAATGGCACATTTTCCGTATCGCGCAGTGAAGTATCCGGCTGCTTCTTCCCATTTTTTAGTACCAACTCACCATCTTCTCCACATAAAGGTCTCTCCACTGTAATCTTTGTATATCCAAAATCTTCATTGTTGAAAATCTTACTAATCTCGGTTTCCCGAAAATCTCCATAAACCTGCGTGATTTCTGTAATCGCGCTTTCAGGGATATCATTTCTTTTATTGCCAAGGGCTTTTCTGCGCTTTTCATACAATCCATTTGCATTGATTAATTGTACCTTACCTTCTCGTTTTGTTCCTGCTTTTTTATTTGATAATACCCATATGTAAGTGGCAATTCCCGTATTATAAAAAATATCATTTGGTAGCGCAATAATTGCCTCAAGCAAATCATTTTCAAGAATGTATTTTCTGATATCAGAAGGTCCACTGCACGAATCACCCGTAAAAAGAGGCGAACCATTATGAATAATCGCAATCCTGCTTCCACCATCACGAGGCTCTTTCATCTTAGAAATCGCAGTCATTAAGAAAAGCATCTGACCATCTGATGCAGCAGGAAGTCCTGCACCAAAACGCCCTGCAAATCCACGTTTTGCCTCCTCCTCAACGACTCTCTTTTCATTTTTCCATTCCCTTCCAAAAGGAGGATTGGATATAATATAATCAAATTTTTGTCCTTCAAACTGGTCATTGGAAAGCGTATTTCCATCTTTGATAAAATCAGCATTATTTCCCTTTATCAGCATATCTGCCTTACAAATCGCAAATGTCTGGTCGTTCAATTCCTGACCAAATGACATAAGTTCTGTCGCAGAATTTAGTTCATGCAGATATTCTTCCGCAACAGAAAGCATACCGCCTGTTCCACATGCCGGATCATAGATAGTCCTTGCAATATTTTTCCCAGACAGTGTGCCGCTATCATCATAAAACAGAATATTAACCATAAGGCGGATAACTTCACGGGGAGTATAATGCTGTCCCGCATCTTCATTATGCGACTCGGAAAATCTGCGAATGATTTCTTCAAAAATATATCCCATCTCTAAATTGGAAATTGCATCAGGATGAAGATTTGCTCTGGTCGAAGTGAACTCTTTTATAACAATATAAAGAATACCTTTGTTTGCCATCGTATCAATATGACCATCAAACTTAAATTTTTCAATGATATCCCGTACATTTTCAGAAAAGCCATTTAGATAATCATGAAAATTCTCTTCGATATTGTCTGGATCATCCAATAGCTTTTCAAATGTATATTTGCTGGTATTATAAAATTCATAACCTGACGCTTTGCGCAGAAGAACATCACGCATTGGCAGATTTTTTACTTCATCATATTTTTTAAGAACTGCTTCCTTGGTATTTGCAAGAATACAATCAAAACGACGAATAACCGTCAATGGTAAAATAACCTCTCCATATTCGTGAGGTTTGTATACGCCTGTCAATTTATCTGCAATTGCCCATATCAAAGCAGCTTTTTCATTTATACTTGTGCTTAAATTCATATGATTTCCCTTCTGTATTTTTTTAACGCTCTCAATGTTTTCAATTTATTGCCTATTACCCCTATTATTTTAGTATATCCAACTATCCGAACATTATCAAGCCATACATTTTTACTTTTTCACTACTTTTTTAATCTTCCTGTAAGATTTTCTATCTTGCACTCTCTTTACTAAAAATCACCGTTCCCTGTCCTTCTGCTTTTTCTGAATATTTTCCTTCACTACACAATGCCTCTTCCGATACTCATACTCTTTCTGGAACTCGTCATAAACTGTCATCTTATACTTCATGCTTTGTACACCATTTTTGACACCAATTTTTCTTCAAACTACACCATTCTGCGATAAGTTATGATACTTCTCCTCAAATTCAAAAATGGCTTAAAGCCTTGCAAAATCGCTATTCTTCAAGATTTCAAGCCACTTTCCTTTCTCTGTTTAACATTTGTTTCAGAAAATACATATATGAAATAACATTGATTATCAACGCTCCAATCCATGCCATACCTTCTGCATATACAGTTGCTGTGAACCCAAATACAGGTAATCCAAAGTAAATAACAGGTATACGAATCATCATTTCAATTATTCCAGAACACATAGGTATAACAGGTTTACCGAATCCCTGAACGCAGCTGCGAAAAACAAACAGTACGTTCAAGATCTCCACACGCTTGAGCTATATTAACAGAAAAGCCATTTGAAATTTATTGATCATATTTATGAAGATCTAAATGCAGACTTATCCGCTAAAGGAGTTATAAACTGTAAAAGACTTCTTAATCAAAATAAATACAAAAGAGCCACAGCACAGCATTTATGCAATATTGGCGGAAAGGAGAGAATTGATTATGAGTCACGATTTAACAGCACTATACGAGAGGTTGAGCCATGATGACGAGTTGCAGGGCGAGAGCAACAGCATATCCAACCAAAAGGCAATGCTTGAAGATTATGCAGAAAAGAATGGTTTTATCGGTATACGCCACTTTACTGATGACGTAATATCGGGTACGACCTTTGAACGGGAAGGATTGCAAGCCATGCTTGCCGAAGTCGCAAAGGGAAATATTGGAACTATCATTGTGAAAGATATGAGCCGATTGGGAAGAAATTATGTACAAATGGGAATGTTACGGGAGCAGTTGCGCAGGGCGAATGTAAGACTGATTGCAGTCAACGAGAGTGTTGACCAGGTTCGGGATATGATGATTTCCTTCCGTTCCGAGATGTAATCAACGAATACTATGCAAAGGACATCAGCAAGAAAATCAAGTCCACATTTTTCCCAATGCCGAAAATGAAAGCGAGGGCGATACAGAATGACGAGGGCAAGGAAACCGAAAAGCCAAGGTAACGTATTCACCCCGTTTACGGGGTGCGTGTTCCCTTGATTGATAAAAAGACAGGACAGCAGAAAGCAGATAATCGCAATCGTAAACAGTGGAAATGCCAGACCAAAGAAAGCACGACTTGAACAGCCAAGAAAACGCCAAGATGTGGCGAAAAGATTTAGCCGACACAATCAATGCCACCAATCAGGGATTGGCATTCATTGGGAACACCGCTCCTTTGCTGAACAGGGAATTGATAAAGAGCCGACAATCCATATCGGGGCGACTGCCAACGCTTTAGAGCGTAAAGGCATATAGACCGAGAGGGGAAATATCAAGCGGGAAATTATCAAGCGGGAAATTATCAAGCGCAACATGATGTTGGAGCAGGCAAAGGCAACGCTTGAACTTGCCAAGCAGGAAGTACAGAGCATACGGTATGCCAAGATTAAAAATGCGGCGGTCAGCGTGAAGAATGAAGTCATGGAAATGATCGCAAAAGTGAGGGAACGCAAAGGCAGACTTGATTTGCCGATTGTCAGTGGAAAGCACCTAAGAAAAATATCCGACAGAACCGCAAAGCCAATGTTATTGGCTTTGCAGTCAGCCGACAATGCAGAGAAGTTTATCACCACAAGGAAGATAGACAGCTTTGAGAGCCTTGCCAAATATCCCGAAATGCGTGAGCGGTTGCAGAACCTTTTGGAACAGGGCGAGAAGATAGCACTGTATCAGTGGAAAGCGGAAATACAATCCTTGCAAAGTGAGTATGACCATATCAGCATAGAGAAGTCAAAGACCGCCACAGAATTAGCTTATGCCGAGGTAATCAGCTATAACAGGAACAACCTTGAGAGGGAACTTCAGAACGAGAACCAACAGCAAGGCAAGACGAAACGGAGGGAGGAAGAATTGATGTGAGCAAATTTCACGAAAAATTCAGTTTTCAAAAGATATTGTCCGATGTATAATAAAAGTGGTGAAAGAAGGTGACATTTTTGAATACAACAGAGCAGATACATCAAGAAGATTTAGAGCGTTTGAAATCACTCCGATATATGGACGATGATTTTATGACTGTCTGTCTTGCAGATAATTTTGAGGGTGTGGAACTGATATTACAGATTGTTTTAGGAAAAAAGGACATAATAATTAAATCGGTTCGGACACAGGAATCGCTAAAGAACCTACAGGGGCGTTCCGCTACTTTAGATGTTCATGCGGTTGATAGTGACAACAAGGAATTTGACGTGGAAATTCAGAGGGAAGACGCAGGAGCAGGTGCAAAAAGGGCAAGACACAACAGTAGCTTGTTGGACGCACATATATTAAAAGCAGGCGATGATACGGAGGATATTCCCGACAGTTATGTTATTTTCATTACTGAAAATGATGTAATGAAAGGAAATCAGCCGATATATCCAGTAGAAAGATATGTTACAATCGGGGAAAATAAAGTATTGATTAGTGACGGTTCGCATATCCTATATGTGAATGGTAAATATAGGGGCAATGATGAAGTCGGTATGTTAATGCACGATTTTTCATGCACTAATCCAGACGATATGAATTATGAGGCACTTGCTAAAAAAGCAAGATACTTCAATCAGGACGAGAAAGGAGTGGCGACCATGTGTAAGATTATGGAAGATATGAGGAATGAAGCGGCACAGAAAGCAGAATTAAAAAGCGCAAGGGAAACCGCAGAAAGATTGATAAAAAAAGGTAAGATGACACTTGAAGAAATTGCAGAGTGTGTTCCGCTATTATCACTTGACGAATTAAGGGAAATTGAAACGAGAGTTTTGCAGTTGGTGTAATCAATCATATCAATCAAAATTTAATACAGTAGCAGCGTTAGAGCATATAGAAACTGATGAAAATCTATATGTTCTATTTTTTGCTAAAAGGAGGAATATGAGCAAGAATAATCAGACCATTACCATAGGGCAGGCACCACCCTGTTTACAACTAAAGATTGCCAAGACGAGGTATTTAGTTGAGGTACATTTCAATGATAAAAGTACCCAAATCGTGGAGGATAAACTAAAGCGTGTCATTCTCCACGATTTAGAGTATGGAAAACAGGACAATTTAAGAAAAAGTGATGAAAAATGATGAATACGTCCTTGACAAGTTGTAACGGGATTAGCTGATTTTACAAAGCTAAACATATCATATCTATCAAAATTATTTAAGCAGGAAACCGGGCAAACTATTAAAGCTTATGTCACTGCCGCTAAAATGGATACGGTACAAAATCTATAAAATATAGTAATATAAGTTATTTTGAAATTTCTGCATCACTTGGATATGCCTCACAAATCGCTTTTACATATGCTTTTAGGAACTTTACAGGTCTAACTCCAGGAAAATACCGCAAAAAATATTATGTAGCAAATAATAATGATAATAATTTTACAATATAAGGAGTTTCATCTGCTACAATCGATACCTCTTCAACCTTACAGTAAACATCGTCCGCTCCCCAGGTTCACTTTCCAGCAAAACATCGCCGCCCATCTGGTTTGCAAGATTTTTTGCAATGGTGAGCCCCAGCCCGTTTCCCTGTATGCTGCGGTTGCGGGAATCCTCCATTGTATAAAGTCTTTCAAACACGCTGGCGGCAAACTGCTTTTCGATTCCCTTTCCCTTGTCCACAACATCTATACAAACAAAATCGTTTTCCTCCCGCAAAAAGAAACCTATATACTTCCCATCACTTCCATACCGTATGGCATTTGACAAAAGATTACATAAGATTCTGTTAATCGCTTCTTTGTCTCCCAGCACAAAAATAGTTTGTTCTGGAATGGAAATCTCCACTTCAAAATCCTTCTGGAGCAAAAGTTCGTAAAAACCAAGCACATTCTCCCGGCACAATTCGTTGATGTTGATTTTTGCCATCTCTATATTCTTATCCCCAGCTTCCAACTTTGCCAAAGTAAAAAACTCGTCAATCAGCTCCATCACCTGTTTTGCCTTCGCCTCCACTTTCTGCAAAGCCTCGTCCTCGTAATTGCCTAAACGCATAATTTCCAGATACCCCAAGATAACAGTCAGCGGCGTCTTGATATCATGTGAGATATTTGCAAGCATTTTCTTAGAAGCGATTTCCTGTTTTCTGAAATTCGCTTTCATTTTCTGCCTGTCCAACAGCAGCAGATTAATCTGTCCGCACAAATCCATCAGTATTTTATCGTCTGTAAAAACCATAACTTGCTCATTGCTGTCATTTTTCAGAATATCCGACAGCTTATCACTGATTTCTTTGAGTTGTGCCTGTGTTCTCCTGTTCATTTCACATCTCCCAGTTTGTATCCGATTCCCCATACTGTAACGACATACTTTGGCTCGCGGGGATTGTCCTCAATCTTATTGCGCAGTCTGCTGATATGCACATTGACTGCATTCTCATCTCCCATATAAGCATCATTCCATACCAGCGAATACATCTGTTCTTTTGTGTAGACCTTTTTCGGATTTTTCATTAGCAGCTTTAAGATCTCAAACTCCTTTGCCGTCAACTCGATTTTCTCTCCGTTTTTCAGTACAGAATAATCACTTACATTGAGCACAAGCTCCCCTTTCGTGATGATTTCCTCCTCCACGATCGTACTCGCTGCATACTGCGTATTTCTCCTGATATTCGCCTTGATTCTGGCAAGCACTTCCGTGACAGAAAACGGCTTTGTGACATAATCGTCCGCCCCAAGACCAAGCCCCAATGTCTTGTCCGAATCCGTGTCCTTCGCAGAGATGATCATGATGGGCACTGTACTGGACGCCCTTATGGTTTTCATGACCTCCATTCCGCTGATCTTGGGAATCATCAGGTCAAGCAGTACGATGCTGTACTCGTCTGCAAAAAACTTTTCATAGGCACTCTCCCCGTCATAGGCTGTTACCACTTCAAAATTTTCCGTTATAAGAAAGTTTTTCAGCATTTCGCTGATCTCTGTATCGTCCTCAATTAACAGGATCTTCATTGCACATTTTCCTTTCTGATTGCACTGTACCATATTATCAATCATTACAATTTGTTCCTTTTTGTTCTTCCACTATTCTACCACAGATTACATTTTCCCACCAGATTCAATTATCACCCTTTTGTATCGTTATACCAGGACACACTCTTCAACACAGCTTGTATCTGGTCGAAATTTGTGATAATATTAAGAAAAATACATCCATCGAGGAGGAAATTCATGCGAAAGGTAGTGATAGACTGGTCTTATCCAATGGAAATTGATAACATTTTAATGGATATGCGTATGTCTGATATAGGGCTTTATTACATCACACGCAATTTTGGTGGAAAAATTTCAGACTTATATATCGGGAAAACTACTTATAGCTATCAGAGCCGTTTAGAAAGTCATCGATGGAATTGGCTAGACCGTTATCGTGGGAAAAAATATGTCAGGCTTGGCACAATTGTTAAACCTACCTATATATCAGAAGAAAATCTAAAACAACTTATCAATGACTCAGAAACAACCTTAATATATTGCTGTGAAAGTCAACTGATCCACAATACCATGTGCAGGAAAACCTGTAACCCTTCGCAAAGACTCCATATTTTTAACACAGGAAGAAAAGGGAACCTTCCCTCAGAAGTCTATATTCCTGATAATGAATGGTATTGACCGAAAACTCTTTACACATAGATTCAAAGAGTGAATGCAAAAGCACATTTTCACATTCACTCTTTATATCCCTATAATAAATCCTTCGTTTCGACATTGCAGATGGATAAGTATACAGACACGATCGCAATCACAAATAAGACCACAAAAAACGGTATATTGTTCACCAATGTCGCTGAGCCAATGTTTCCCTGCGTAAAGCAGACGATGACAACAGACGACACAATTGTCGCTTTTGAGGATTTCATTTTCAATCCGATTGGCAGGGATATATAGCTGACGCTCACCATTGCCGCCGAGCTGAGCAGAACATTCAGCCAGAAGGACAACTCTCCAAATGAAATACCTGTCATGGATATGCCAGTGAATGACCTCGTCAGTATGAGAACAACATAAATCAACAGTTTGCTGACAACCATTGCTATATAATTGAAGATCCACACTGCAGCCATTTCGGACAGTAAGATTCTTTTTCGATTAATCGGATAGGAAAACATCAGATTCATCGTCTTCTTTTCATAAGCTCCCACAATAAAGACCGCAAGCATGACCCCTGTAAAAACGATATATGCCATATGCACAAAAAGCTCTGTTGCAGTAGTAAGCATACTTTTTCCATAGATCTGCACTGTATCACCCGTCTCTAATTCCCCCGCCATTATAACGATAAAAAATATAATAATGGCAGTTGTTATCACGGCATTTCGAATATATTTGAAAATATTGTTCTTCTTCCATTCAAGTTTTATCAATTTTAACACGACTTTGCTCCCTCCCCTGTTATCTTCAGGAAATAATCTTCCAGACTTTCCGTTTTCCTGCCAATAAAATGAATGGCTGCGTCATTCATTGCGAGCGTCTTTGATATGACACTTATGTCAATCCGATCATCATATATACGAATCGTCTGCCTGTCAACCACCTTAAAATTCTTTAATTCCAACTTGTCGGCCAAGATATACGCCGCCCTTTTCGTATCCTCCACAGCAAGCTCAATATACGCCGTATTCATCTCAGAAATCTCCTTCATGGAAATCTCTTTCATCATTTTTCCATGGTCAATAACACCAATTGTATCTGCAATACTCTCCATCTCCGAGAGAATATGACTGGAAATAATGATCGTAATCCCGTATTCCGCACACAGCATTTTGAAAAAATCCCGAAGCTGTTTCATTCCCGCCGGATCCAGCCCATTTGTCGGCTCATCGAGCACCAGAAGCTCTGGTCTGCACAATATAGCGCGGGCGATTCCCAGCCGCTGCTTCATTCCCAGTGAATACCGTTTCACCAGCTGGCCGCCAGCCTCCAACAATCCAAGCATTTTCAGGGCGTTATCCACACTGTCCGGCATATAATACCCCATGTATTCACAGTGCAGCTGCAGATTATCCCTCCCGCTCATATGCTCATAAAAGCATGGAAATTCTATGATGCTCCCCATCCTTTTTAACACCTCATAGGACGACGGTGTCAGCGTCTCCCCGAACAGCTCCACCGTCCCAGAAGTCGGCTTCCAGAGGTTGGTGAGCATCTTCATCACCGTCGTCTTTCCCGCGCCATTCGGGCCAAGAAACCCGTAGATTTCTCCCTTTTTCACATGGATATTGACATCTTTCACAAGCTCTTTACCATCAATGATTTTCGTTAATTGATTTGTCTGTACGATATTTCCTGATTCAATATTTTTCATTGGCATCTTCCCTGCCTCCTCTCTGAAAACCATTATAGCAGTGTGCTTTTTCAAAACTGTTGCCTAATTCTTACGAATTTCTTTCTTAAAAATTCAGGGAACTTTTCCATACATTATTGTACTGAAAAGTTCCCTAAAACGCAATGTCATTTACAGAGCATTCCAAATGACAAAGAATATCAATATATTTCCCCAAGCATTTCCCGTTTTCTCCCGAATTACCAGAGAACCATACATAAGTATAAATGTAGCGAAAGCTTCACATATGGTCGCTGCATCCAATCCAATCATCCCATGGATAGCAATAGATATCATTGCGCAGATAAAGGCTCCAGGATTCCAAACCTTATTTGGATTAAAAATTAAATTTATTTTATGAGCCAACACTACATAAAATAATCCTTCTCCCAACCCCCAAGTCAACGCTATCAGAAGATAACCTAAAATATTAAACGGAATCACAGCATTTAATATCTCTTTTGTTAAAAACATCCCCTGAAATGGCAAAAAGCCATGAATCTCATTTGTAACAAAAAGAAAAGCTACTGTTGGAATAGACACGATCATACAACCAACAAGCGATTGCAGGATATTCTTCCGACACAGACCATACCCTGATAACTTCTCCCCATTTCCCAGCAAAACAATAATGATGCCTAAACATGACATTCCAAATTGTATCAAAAAAACAGGTAAAAATCTGGAGAATAAAGAATGTGATAAATCACGACCATAATCCATAATCATCCTTCCAAAAGCAATGTACAATACCGCTGCTGTAAAACTAATCGCTAATATAACCGCAATATCTTTTTTCACATTTTTATTGGATTTATCCATATCACTCTACCTCCACAATCCCAGTTTGTCAGATTGTTTAACGGTATTATTCTAACACAAACTCATATTCTTTCATTAAAATCAGATTAAAACCAGATTAGACTTTCTAAAATTTTCTCTGCCTCACCACACAAAACACCGCAAACCCAATAAACAGCATCAAATAAAAACTGACTCCCCGCGTGATGCATACGGACACCACCAGATACTTCCCCAAAAATATATTTTGAAACACACACTGGTACATTGCCTCCGTAATCCCCTGTGCTCCGGGAATTGGTAGCATATCAACTGCAATATAGACTGCCGCCTGTACCAAAATAACGTCCAGTATCGCCACACCAGAAAGCCCCAGACCACGATACACCACATACGTCAGTACAAACACGCTGAACCGCTGAAAAAAAGTACCCGCGATCGTTATTCCAATCAGCCCTTTATGACTCCGCAGAAACACAACCGTCTCCTGATAACCAGACAAAAACTGCTCCACCTTCTCCCTTCTGGATTCCGTTCTCCTCCACAAACGGAAACGCAACATGATTTTCTCAATCTGATAAAAACAGATTCTGATCGTCCTCTGTGAAAACATGACCATGAGTAGTATGACCACCAAAGCAACATTCAAAAATAATCCCAAAAAATACAATCCATAATACGCCTGAAGATACTTTTTCAGCGGCGCACCCCAAAGCAGCAGTATTCCAATCCCAATCAGGACAAGAACCAATTTATAGATTATGGCGACTGTCATCAAAACGACAGAAGCTGCCGACAGGGAATTCCCATCCCGCTTCATATAATACAGCTGCATCGGTTGTCCTCCGGTCGCGGAAGGCGTGATTCCCGAAAAGAAAAAGCCGATAAACGAATACGAAATACAGCGCGGCAACGTTGTCCGCTCCCCGATTCCTCTTAACAGATACCAGATCATGCACCCTTCCCCAGCCACAAAAAAGACTGCAAGAAAAACAGATGCCGCCAGATACTCCCGCGACATCTGCCCGATTGCATCCGCAATCTCAGCAAAATTCTGATTTCGGAAAACACTCCAGAAAGTCAATGCCATAATGACGGCAAAAATCCCTACATTTATGGTCAACTCACGAACTTTCTTCTTATTCATAAGCAGTAACTTCCTCTGGCCTATAACCTGAATTGTCAGCTGCAATCTCAGACAATTCCCCCTCAAATATCACGCGCATTTTCCCATACTCATAAAAGTCCTTTGGCGTTACAAGAGAAAAATGTTTCTCTGAAATTCGAATCCCATTTTCCTGCAAAACCTTTGCAATATAGGAAGAACAAGTATACTGATTCCAGATGAAAAACGGAATCTGAAACAGGATAAAAGGCAGTCCTATCACTGCATAGTGTATATGAAACCGCTTCTGGTAATCCTCCCTCAGTTGTCTTATAATC
>JAIEEY010000044.1 GCA_029067205.1 Lachnospiraceae bacterium | reverse complement strand
AAACCTGAAGCTATGGGGTTGACCTAAAGGTTTCGCCTTAAGGCGAGGGTTTTAACCCCATTATACAGACAATAAAATAACCTTTCTGAAAACAGAACCAGCGTTCTTTCAGAATAGTTCATTTTCTCAATCCCACTTGAATGAGCGGATGGAAAAGAGTATAATAGCAACATAACAAGCTTCCGCCCGACGGTAGCTGGCTTTTTATTGGGGAATTTGCTCATCTTGTATTCCCTGTTTATGAATGCAGATTATAAGATGAACAGAAAGGAGATCTGAGGTAATGAAAAGAAAACAGAGAATGCATCTGCTCAATCGTCCATATGTCAAAAAAATCCTCGCACTGTTTATATGCTTTGTGCTGCTCTCATCCAGTATCCCAGCCACGGCCGCAGAGGAATCGGCAAATAACCGAACGGTGAAAGCGGGTGTTTTCTTCTTTGATGGCTACCACATGCAGGACAGCAACGGCGTCTATACCGGCTATGGCATTGAATTGCTGAACCTGATTTCCCAGTACTCGCATTTGAATTTTGAATTTACCGGCTATGACAACACCTGGAAAGAGACACAGTCTATGCTGCTGAGCGGGGAAATCGACGTGGCGACTTCCGCCAGAAAGACCCGGGAGCGAATGGAAGTCTTTTTGTTCTCTCTTCCCATTGAACTAAACAATACTGTGCTGTCCGTTCAGGTGCAGAACACAAGCATCGTCTCTGGAGATTACAGTACATACGACGGCATGACAGTGGGACTGCTGACCGGAAACAGCCAGAATCAGTTCCTCCCTGATTTTGCGGTGGAAAACGGATTTACCTATCAGACCCGGGAATACGAGGACTCCGCGCAACTGACTGCGGCACTCCAGGATGGAGTTATTGACGCGATCCTCACCAGCAACCTGCGCCGGGCGGAAAACGAAAGACTTCTGGATACCATCAAGGTCGATTATTTCTACGCCATCACGCGGAAGGACGACCAAGAGCTTATGAACGAGATCAACTACGCCATCACGCAGATGAACCTCTATGAAGGGGACTGGGCAAATGTCTTGTACAACAAATATTATGGAACCGACATCTCTATTGCCAATGGCTTTACCCAGCGGGAACTGGATTATATAGAGGCGGTGGCTTCTGGGGAGAAGCAGATCACCGTAACGGCTATGCCCGACCGAAAACCCTATTCTTACGCTGAGGACGGAGAGCTGAAAGGAATCCAGCCGCAGTTCTTTGACAGATTGATGCAGATAGCTGGACTGCCCTATGAGATGATTGTTCCGAAGGATAACACGGAATACGACCAACTCAAGGAGAACGGTAGCGTGGACGTGGTGATAGATTGGCAGCAGTCCGCCTCCATGGAAAGGGAGTATGTCGACGGAGGATTCCTGACCAGTACCTATATGAATACGAGCACGACCCTGTTGACCCGTAAGGATTTCAAAGGTCCCGTCTCATCCTTGGCCGTACTGGATGGTCTGGTGGGTCTGCCTCTGGAGTATGAACAGTTTGAAAACGCTCTCATCCAGGTCTATTCATCCCCAAAAGACGTGATGCAAGCTGTTTTGGATGGGAAGACGGACGCCGCCTTTATGCGTACCCATACGGCGCAGTTCTTTGTAAATAACGACCGTACAAATTCCCTTCAATTCAGCATGATCGATTCTGATCAGATCGTGTTCAACATGTATATCCCCAGTGGCAGCGATCATGAGCTGATCACAATCCTGAACAAGTGCATCCAGCAGGTGCCGGATGATGTGCTCAGTCAGCTGATTACAGAGTATACCGCCGGAACGCCGGAAAATGTAACTTTTATCCAATACATGGCAGTTCACCCGGGAATGGTCCTACTGCTGTCCGTGCTAGTCGCCCTGGCCATCGGTGTAATTCTTTTCCTCTATCTGCGTTCCCGGTGGAACAACAAGCTACTCCGGACTACCGAACAGTCCAAACAGGAATTGGAGGAACAACTGGCTATTGTCAACGCCTTGACCCGTGATTACGTGACCGTCTACACGCTGAACCTGCGGACCGGCGGCATCCGGGCATTGAAGATGGAGGGCTATCTGCCATCCGGACCAGACTGGAAAAGCGGAGAGGCCTTTCCCTATGCCGAGATTCTGCACCAGTACATTGAGGAACGAGTTCTGGATGAGGATAAGAACCATCTGGCGGAAGCTCTTTCCTTGGAGCGGGTCAAGGAGGCACTGTCCACCAGTCCGGATTATATAGGAACCTACCGCATCCAGACAGAGAAGGAGATCCACAATTTCCAGTTTGTCTGTGTGGCCTACCAGACCGAAAGCCAGACAAATCCCCTTGTGTTACTCGGATTTCGAAATATAGATGAGATTGTCCGCAAAGAACAAAAGCAGAAGGAAATCTTAGAGGACGCTCTACACATGGCCCAAGCCGCAAGCGAGGCAAAGACCGCCTTCCTGAGCAGCGTTAGTCATGACATCCGCACACCCATGAACGCCATCATGGGGTTCCTGACCCTGATGCGGAATGAGATAGCTAATCCGGAGACGGTCAAAGAATACATCCAACACATTGACGCCGCCAGCCAGCACCTGCTGAGCCTTATCAACGACGTACTGGACATGAGCAAGATCGAAAGCGGCAGCACCACACTGAGCCTGGCTGAGATGGACTTGGCCGAGGTCATTGCGGAGATTAACTCAATCATCCTGCCCCAGACCAAAGCGAAAAATCAGACCTTTGAGATTTTCGTCTCCCACCTGAACTATGAACACTTATTAGGCGACAAGACGCGGATCAATCAGATCCTTATCAACCTACTGTCAAACTCCGTGAAATATACACCAGAAAACGGAACCATTGAGATGCGGGTAGACGAACTGCCTCAGGTGGTGCACGATTACAGTCGTATCCGCTTTACCGTCAGCGACAACGGCATAGGAATGAGCAAGGATTATCTGAAGGTGATATTTGACCCCTTCACCCGGGAGGATACCAAAGTGACCCATGAGATCCAAGGCACTGGTCTGGGCATGGCGATCACCAAGAACCTAGTGGATTTGATGGGCGGCAGCATCAAAGCGGACAGCAAATTAGGCGAGGGCAGTACCTTCATTGTCGAACTGGAACTGCGAATCCGGGAGCAGGAAAATGATCCCATATTCTGGACTGATCACCATATTACCAGGATGATCGTGGTGGACGACGACGAGGAGGTGTGCCGCAATGTCGTCCAGACGATGGCCAGAGTGGGCGTGTCCACGGACTATGCCACTGGGGGTAAGCACGCTGTCCAGATAGTGCACGCCGCACAGGAGATGGGGAAGCCCTATGATTTGATTCTACTGGACTGGAAGATGCCAGAACCAAACGGTCTGGAAACCGCCAGGCTTATCCGGAAAGACAGCAAGACCCCCATTCTGCTACTGACTTCCTATGACTGGAGGGAGATCGAGCAGGAAGCCATGGAAATCGGTGTGAACTACTTCATGCCGAAACCTTTCTTCATGAGCACCTTTAAAGAGGCCATCCGCCTCATGATGGGCCGCGCTAAGAAGACAAAGCGCCAGGAGTCTGATATAATCAAGGGGATGCACATCCTAGTGGTGGACGATATTAAGGCCAACCAACTCATTATGGTCAAAATCCTGAGCACCTTGGGCGCCAAATGCGACACGGCCTCCAACGGTCAGGAAGCTGTGGAGAAATTTATGAACACTTCTCCTGGGTACAACCTGATCCTGATGGACGTGCAGATGCCGGAAATGAATGGCTACGAAGCCACCATGGCAATTCGGGCAAGCAGCCATCCTTTTGCGAAATCCGTACCTATCATTGCCATGACGGCGAACGCTTTTGTGGACGATGTACGAGATGCCATCGAATCTGGCATGAATGCGCATATCGCGAAGCCAATTCAGATTGATACGCTGAAGGCGACGATCCAGCAGGTTCTGGACAGCCGGAATCCTTGTCATGAAGGACAATCCAAAGCTGTTCAACAATCCTCACAGCAGCTGGCAATGGAAACAGGAATATAATGCAAGCAATTCTGCAGATCGCTGCAACATACGTGAGAAAGTGGAAGTTAGAAGACGGCAGATACCATTTATCCAAAATATGGTACTGCCGCCTTTAAGAGAAAGCCTCCACTATCTCTGCCTGCAAACTCTGTATCATAACCTGTTTCGTGGTATTGCAGTTTCTGTATGGTAACACCTTTCAGAATCATATAATGCATATACTCTCCGTTGATCCAGCCGAAACATTCATATTCCTGCTCTCCGTCTTTTGTGCAATATACAAATATATTACTTTTTGTGTCGTAAAGCAAATCGTCATAAGTATCAGATTTTATGGATATCTTTTTCCCTTTATCCGCGCGTACTTTCAGATACGGTGTGACCTGTGCATTGTAGGGAAGCCTCATTTTAAAAACGATATCTTCTGTTGTTGTAAATCCCTCAAAGTATTTGGAATTTTCATAATCCTTTAATCCTTAATCCTTAAACTGCAGAATTATACGACTTTGTAATGTTTTGTACACACCTTCATCTGCACTACATATCATATCCGCTTTATCCCATAAAAAGATGTCGTAATTCATGGAATACCACTGACCGATATCCCGCGCCACGTCATAATATATATATTGAATTCCGAAAACCTGAAATGAGCAGGTGCATCAAATGCATCAGGTTTCACATATGCGGGATTTTTCATAACGCGCCATGAGTCATCAGATGAGATCCCTCTGCCATCTATGTCCGCTTCAAAGAGCAATCCGCCCTGCCCGCCCGAAAGGTATGAAAAGCCGCTTTTCCCAAAATACCATACAAGCACAGCGATTGTGTTTTCGCCCTTTTTAGATATTTTGCAAGTTCCAGCTTTTCATAATAGGTACTGCTCTTTGCCGATCCGTGTTTGATCCCGCCCTCAAATACCGCAATCATGCCGTTTATGTACAGCCAGTATTTTGAGTCAACCGCAATCTGTGCGGTCGCTGTCTGCGGAGCATTCGGTAGTTTAATTTTCTTTTCAATCTTGATCTCTATGCTGATATCACTGTACCCATCACCAGTCTCAACATTGGATTTGACTGTCCAACTGCCCATATTTCCGAATAATCCCAGTAAAATACCATGGTAAAAATTCTCTCTCATCTCTTTTTTGACGCTGGTATCACGGATACTGTGGCCCTATATATTTCTCAATGGCTGTCATGCTTTTTACTCCCATTCGCTCCTTGAGCTCCTGCATATCTTTGGTTTCCTGGTAAAACTTTGAAGCCGAGATTTCCCTTAGCTTTTCTGCCGAAATTACCTGAGCACTGCTTCCAGCGGCAGAGTATTTCTTCAATATCCGCTGTATTGACCTGACCGCAAGACGCTTGCCATCAGAGGTAACAAACAGCGGAGACAACCTGTCAGAGTCTGTTGAAACAACCCTGCTCTGGTCGATATATTGCTCGACCCTCTCCCTTGTCTCCTTTTTCATCTTTATCGCTCTTTTCTGGACATATATCTGCGAAAAATTCCGGTCAAAATCTTCTATATTTAATGCGTTCACTTCGGATATCTTTATTCCTGTATCAAGCATCAGTGTGATCATGGCCATATCCCTGAGTCGGTACTTTTCATGATATTTCTTTTGGGTACCTGAAAGTCCTGTCCCATTTTCGACTGCATCCAAAAATCCTGTTACTTCCGGATCAGCCTTTTTCTTTTCACTTTCTTTGGGATTTTTACCTGTTTTCTCCCAGAAAAGCTGCTCCAAAACTTTTCCTGAACACACTGGATTCCCACGAATGGCTTTTATATCATTTAGGTGATCAAACCATCCATTCAGTGCAGTCCGAGTACGCTGGATTGTACTATAACCATTCCCCTTTTCAATATTGATACGAAAATACTCTTTGATATCATCATATGATATTTTTGAATATATGGCATACCCTGCAGTATTTTCCTGAAATTCAAATTTCTTTGCTGCATAATCCTGAAATCGCAGTAATTCATATGCATAAATTATTTTAGTCGCAGTACTTTTGTTCAGATTCATGATATATGTCTGATTCACATCCGGAAGTCTGTCACAAAGCTCCATCAGCTTCCGGATTTCCATGTTTTCTTCCATAACTCCTCCATTGATATAATCTTTTGAATACTTTCCCCATATTACATTTTGATTATATCATAAGCAGTCGTTAAATGCAACAAAATAATGCATGTAATTAATTTTACACGCATTATAATGGTTTGCTGTAAAAATGAAAGGATTTAAAAATACTTTAAGTAATTCGATTTTTAAGCATATTTTGGTATCTGCAGTACCTGGCTGATACGCAGCAGATCGCTTGTCAGCCCGTTTTCAGCCATAATCGCATTCACTGTCGTTTGGAAACGCCTTGCGAGCAGCCAAAGCGTATCTCCGCTTTGAACAGTATATGCAAAAGTGCCACTTCCTGGTGAAGAAATATTATCTTTGATTCCCAGATATGTATCATACAGCGCCTTCCATGTACGTGCACCCACAATGCCGTCCGGGGAAAGCTGCATTTCATTTTGAAAGGCAATTACTGCCTGCCTTGTTCCGCCTCCGAAAATACCATCTTGTGCAATATTCGGAATGCGGGGATAATATTCACCAATGACATTTAACAGATATTGCAGGGTAATGACATCCTGCCCTCTGGAACCCTGTCTGAGTGTCACAGAAGGCGGAACCGTTCCGATCCCAAGTGTATTGCCCTCACTGTCCAATTCGGCAAGCCTTGCAACTGCCGTGTAAATCCTAGAGAGTTTGTACCATGTAGCTTTTCCTACAATACCGTCCATTGTCAGATTAAAAATTCTTTGAAATGCTGACACCGCCGCTCTTGTGCTGTCACCAAATACACCACTCTTGTCTGTAATCGCGGGAATTGCAGGATAGTTTCTTCTAATCCTGTTTAAGTATGTCTGAATTGTCTGCACGTCAAGACCTGTACTCCCCACTCTTAGCGCTGTACCCGGATAGGAGGACACGATGCCGGTAATCGTGTTTGTCTCTGCAATCTCTATATCATTGGGATAATAGGAACGCAGAATCTGCAGCGGCGTAAACTGCTGGTTTGCCAGAGAAACGGTCCCCCACTGCGACATTCCCTGACAGGTTGCGGTTGTGCCATTGCAAAAGGACGTAAAATAAGGCGCATTCTGCCCGCTCCTTCGGACATATTCATTGAAAATCTCATCTACGATCTTGCTGATCGAGTCATAAATCGGACGTCCATATACAAAATACTGATCATAAGCAGGGCTATTGGTAATATCAAAGTTATATCCCCGGCTTCTATACCATTCCGTGTACACACGATTCAATGCAAACGTAATGATGGCATAAATGTTTGCCCGCAAAGACGCCTCCGGCCATGTGGGATAGATCTCACTGCTGGCAACGTTTTTCACATAATCGGGAAAAGATACCTGTACATTAGAAACAGATGCCGTTGGTGCTCCCATATGTACGGTAATCGGGTTTGGAATCACTACCTGGCGCAGCACATAGGGCGTAATCGGTGAACTTTCCTGATCGCGTGTTCCCTGCATCGCCACAGCAGGTTTTCCTACATAAATCTCTGTGTTCTTTGGACTGCCCTGCCGCTCCTGCATAGGAACAAGGGCAATTGGCAGAATTGCTGTCTCGCCTTCCAGAATCGGGATATCCAGCACGGAAATCGTATCAAAGCCCGCTTTTTGCGCAAACACACTGTAACTGACATAAGGTATCCCCGTATAGTATTGGTTTTGAGAAAAGCTCTTATCGATCGTTTCTAACGGAACCGCCTGTATTTGCCCGTTTCCGTCTGTGGTCATGTTATAGATGATGTTCTTTGTGTCATCTAATATCTGAATGTTTACATTGTCCATCGGAACAGCGTCGTGTGCTGTTCGCGCCTGCACTGTCAAATATCCTATCGCCATAAAATCTGTCTTCTTCTCTTTTTAATATTGAGATATGAAACAAAACGGATAATGGTTCCAATTGGCGGGTTAAATTCTATTTGATTGTGGATCTAAAATGACTATAGCTGTTTTGCAGACTAGAAATGTTCCGTTTTCTATTATATAGTTTATCTTAGTGATAAAGCCACGAACCACCAGCCCTGCTGGTGGTTTGCTGTTGGCCCTACTGGGCCGATGTTACTTTTCCGCCTAAAGGCGGTCT
>JAIEEY010000439.1 GCA_029067205.1 Lachnospiraceae bacterium | reverse complement strand
ATTCTACGAAAATGGTATCAAATAAAGTGCCGAACGACATATATGTCACTCCTTAATTCTTTTTTATGAATATTTTTTCTCATGTCTCTGCTCTGCTGTTTCGATATCTGACTGGAACTTTCTCAGCCTGCCTATAACCGACTTACAGGATGCTTCAGCTTTCTCATTTTTCTCCGCGGCACTTTTTTGGGTTTCCTGCATTTCCTCTTTGTCAGGCTCCATGCTGAGCATGATATCCAGTTCTGTTAGGCGCTTAATTTTCTCATTAAGCTCCTGTTCTTTTGGAAATGGCTTTTCTAGCTCCTTTTTCGCCGTTTCGAGCTGACGCTCCACATTCTCAAGTTTGATCCGTTCTTCGGCAAGCTGTTTCGGCATAGACTCCAGAGCGTGGCTGATACGAGCAATATTGCCAAGTGGGTCTGATTTGATCTCGATTTTATGACTAAGCTGACCTTCTAAATTTATTACATATCTTTTATAAAAGGACTCAAAAGACACTGACATCTTAAATCCTGCATATTCCCCTGCTGCAGACACATCGACCGATTTCATCTCTCTGCACATCTGCACAAGTGCAGTTCCAGCTTCTTTCCTGTCTTTATAAAACTTATCCCCGACTTTCATAGAAAATTGCTCTTTATCATCCGAGAGATTTTCTTTTGCGGTCTGAATGTCGGCCTCCATACCGCTGATTCTCCCTTTCAGAATGGCTATCTGCCGTGGATAATGTATTGTAATATTGTCCTCAATGCGGTACCTCTGACTGGTTTAGTTTGCTTTCATCAGTCTTAACTTCGATACCTGAATGTCTAAATCCATCTTTTCTTTAATGCAGGGATTGCCTGTTGCAAGAGCTTTTACCTCCGCATACGTAAGCGCCACCTCGTCTACATCCTCACAGTTGCGCACCGGAGATTTGCTTGTCATGATCTGTCCGATGAATTTCTGCTTGTTCTCAATTAGCTGCCATGAGTACGAATCAAATGTACCTTCTGTTACATAGCGAAATATCTTGACCTTAGAATTAAGGTTACCCTGTCTTAAAATACGGCCTTCCTGCTGTTCAATGTCAGAAGGACGTATTTCACGAAACATAATAAAATGCCGTAAATACGCCCTTCTTAAAGGATATTCCCCATGAATTTATAATAAATTTTTACTTCTTGTATCCTCTGTCCGTCTGTTTCTTTCGCTTCGCCTATGGTTATCTTTTCAATAAGCCTGTTCAGAAGTGATGCGCTTAATTCCTCCACGCCTGCATAATTTTTTATGAGTTTTGCAAACTGTTCCGCATTTTCTTCCTCGCCACTCTTTGCCTTGTTCTGTTCTTCCAACTCCCTTATTTTCACTTCCAGTTCGGTCTGCTCGGCTTCATATTTCCTGCTCATCATCTGGTAATTGCGCTCTGTGATACCGCCACTTATCTTATCCTCATAGAGTGACTGGAACAGCTTATCCACTTCCGATAACCTTACTTTGCACTGTTTTAGTTCTTTCTCCAATGCTTTCCGCTTGTCCGCTTCTGCCCTGCCAGCCTTTTTTAACAGCTTATCCACCATTGACGAATTATCCCGCAACGCTTCATCAGCGTGTTGCTGAATGTCTGCAAGGACACTCTCATATAACGCCCTCGCCTCTATCCAGTGGCTTGTATCGGCTGATTTCCCAAACGTCTTATAGTTGTTGCACATATAGCCGTACTCGTCAATCAGCTCCGCCTTTGGACTTCTGTGCGCTTTGGAAAGCGTCATCGCATAACCGCAGTCCTCGTATTTGACCAGCCCTGCAAAAATATTTTCAAAAGGCTTTTTCTTAGTCTGCGTGTTTCTCCTGCCTGTGATTAACCTCTGCACCAGTTCAAAGTCTGCCGGTTCGACAATCGGCTCATGCACGTCTTTGACTACCGTATAATTTTCGGGAAGCACGCTCCTGCTCTTGTGGCTCTTGAATGACGGCGACACGCGCTTTCCCATGACAAGATGCCCTGCATACACTGGATTACGGAGTATGCCTCTGACGCTGTTGTTGCTCCATTCATAACGCCTCGCATCGTCCTCTCCGTTGAAGTACCGTTCATATCCGTTTGGGTTGACCGCTGACGGTCTTAGGATATGCAACGTGTTGATGTGGCTGCGGATTGCGGAAATGCCTTTCCCCTCTTTTGCAAGGTCAAATATCATTCTGACTGTCGGCGCGTAACGCTCGTCTATGACTAAATGATGCCTGTTCTCTTTGTCTTTCTGATAGCCATACGGTGCAGATGTGGCTACATACATTCCGCTCATCACCCTCGCACGTTTTGCGCTCTTGACTTTCTTAGAAGTGTCCTTTGCATAAAGCTCATTAATAATGTTTCGGAAAGGCGTAAAATCCGCCGACTCCTGCTCATCGGTGTCCACCACGTCATTTACTGCAATATAGCGCACATTGTGTTCCGGAAAATACACTTCAATGAAAACTCCCGTTTCAAGGTAGTTCCTGCCCAATCGGGAAAGGTCTTTCGTAATTACGCAGTTGATTTTCCCGCTTTCAATGTCTGCCAGCATTCTCTGGAAGTCGGGACGGTTATAATTCGTCCCGCTGTACCCATCGTCTACATAGAACCTAAATTTCGCATTATGGTCATGTGTTAATTTCAACCCCCAGCATCTGTAGGAGCATTCTGTCACGCTCAAGAACTTCCGTGTTCCATCGCCTGGCTTTGATCTGACTGGAAACCTCGGTCATTTCTATAGCGTCAAACCATGACAGGATATCTTGCAAAGACATGGAATTAAGCCATGTCAGAAGTTTTTGCTTTTTTCCCGCAAGCACTTTGCCACGATTCTCTCTTTTGGATTGGTCGATATCGTTTCGAAGAGACTGCTTAATTGTTTTTATTTTCTGCCATAGACAATCCTCATAACACAATGCGACAAAC
>JAIEEY010000438.1 GCA_029067205.1 Lachnospiraceae bacterium | reverse complement strand
TCAACTTAAAATGAACGAAAACCATAGAAACACTAAATATGAGTTCATAATCGTAGTTTCAACCGCACAGGTGGAAAAAGTTTGCTATTTAACAGCAGTATTTTTGATCTGTTCTGCAGTACTGAGGTTGTCAACATCCATTAGGATAGCGACCAGATCTATGCAACCAAAAGGCGGAAGGAGCAGTTCTCCGCTTAGTTCACTTATATTGTGGATTCCTTGATTTCCGTCACTTGCACGGATCGCAAAGTATCCGTTCTGGATGTCGTCGTTTTTGCCAGAAGTGAATGTCTGGCCGATAATGTGGTAATTATAAACATTTTTGATGGCTGTGCGTTTTACGGCATAATAGCAGCCCTCACAGCAGCATTCATCTATCTGCCTCTGGTAATCCATCACTGCATAATAATTATCTGTCCCACCGATTTGCTTGTCAATGATATCACAGGAACATGATTTTAGCAGAATATCCGCAGTGGACATGATATCTTTATGTCTGGCTACAGATATCCCGGTTTTAAAATCCGAGCATTCCAGCTTGTTCTGTTCAAGATATGTCCAGACTGCCTCAGGACAGTCTGCATATGACTGGCTGTGCATGATTTCCAGTATATTATGGATTTCCGCATCGGAGATTCTCCCGTCAAAGGAGATGGAATAAATTTTTCCTTCATTACCGAACTCAAACCGGTATGTCTGTAATTCTATTCTGCCATGCAGGGATGGAGCCTGTCTGTCTTTTTTTAATGCTATTGCATCCACGTTATAGGATTCGCTGTTATAGGTGTTTTGAAAAGTTTTATCTATCATTGAATTGTACTCCTCTCGTATTTTGTATAATAAATATAACACATATAGGGCCAGCTTCTGTTTCTGCAAAAACACATAGTAAACAGTATAGAAAAAGACGGATGGATGGTATACAAAAATCAGGAGGGGCTGGCAATAGGATATATTGTGTGCATCAGCTTTGCCTTTCACGTTTCTGCAAAACTGTAAGATTTATTATCCAGAAAACTATGTCAGGACAGTTTTATAAATTATATCATCTTGTTGTAACTTGTCAACAAGTGGCGATTAAAATTTAACGACACTGTTGATATAATTTAACAAATAGTCTAGGAGGTATGTAGAATGTTAGACTTGGAATTGTATTTAAAAGAAGTAGGCAAAAGGATTATGGAACGGCGGAAAAAATTGGGGCTGACGCAGGAGGCTCTTGCAGAAAAGAGCGACCTGACAACACAGTTTGTATCTTATGCGGAGTCTGGAAAGAGGGCGATGCGACCAGAAAATTTGATGAAGATAGCCTCTGTTCTTGGGGTAAGCACGGATTATATTTTAACAGGAGACATTATCGACAAGGACAAGCTGTTGCTGTCAGAAAAGCTCGATAAGCTTACGGCATCAGAGGTACGGATTGTGGAAAGCATAATCGATGAGTGCATTGCTTTGTACCATAAGGGTGAATAAGTAATAATTGAACTGTTACGCATCTGTAATGATGCAGGTAACAGATATGAGAAAGGGGGGAGATATAAATTTTTACTGAACTTCCTCCCTTTTTGATGAACTGATGTAGTTTTTTAGGACAATCAAGAGATACTTGTTTTAACAGATTTCTTGGTTACGCTATATGGAGACAGTGGTTGATAAAAAGGCATAGATTTAAATCGAATTGAAAAACAACAGAATCTGTGATATTATTTAATAAGGAAATATTTTATGGGAGGCGTGGCAGTGGCAGAACAAGAGGTACAAAAGACAGATACCACCGATAAGGAAGAAAACTGGGACAGGGTGGTGAAGCACACTATTAAGGATAGTGTTTTTACATCGCTTTTTAAGGATAAAAAATATCTTATACAGCTGTACAGGGCAATTCATCCAGAGGATACAGATACTACTGAGGAAGATTTAAAGGATGTGACAGTCAGGAATATTCTGGTTGATGATATCTACAATGACATTGGTTTCATGGCTGGTACGACGTTACTGATTCTGATAGAAGTCCAGTCAACTTGGACGGTCAATATTATAATTCGGGCATTGATGTATCTGGTACAGACGTACAGGGAATATTTCAGGAAAACAAAACAGAATCTGTATAAGAGTAAGAAAGTGAAAATACCAAGACCGGAACTGTATGTTATATATACCGGCAACAGGAAGACAAGGCCGGAAGAGATTTCCCTGTCAGAAGAATTTTTTGAAGGTGAGGATATCTGTCTCAATGTTAAGATAAAAATAATATATGATGGCAGGGAAGGCGATATCATTAACCAGTATGTTGTTTTTACAAGGGTATGTGATGAGCAGGTGGCAATCCATGGCAGGACAAGGGAGGCCATACAGGAAGCAATAAGGATATGCAGGGATAGGAATGTTTTGAAGGAATACCTGTCCAGCAGGGAGCAGGAGGTAATAGACATGATGATGGAATTATTTGATGAGCAGGAAGTGATCCGTTCTTACGTGGAGAGTGAACGGTATGAGGCGGCAAAAGAAGCAGAAGTGAAGACCGAAAAGAGGGTAGCAAACGAAACAGCTAAAAGACTGTTAAAGATGGGAAAATTCTCCATAAATGAAATCGCGGTAGGCTCGGGACTCACAGTTGAAGAGGTCGAAGAGCTGGCAGGCATGCAGCTGCAGTAAAAATGTTACAAAGTTATGGCAAAGGAAGCAGGAAACCACATGGAGTTATCCTGCTTTTTTGGTGTGCCGGATAGTATACTGTCCAAGGCAGGAGGAATGGAATCTGGGATTGTGGTATGTGGATATACAGGTTATTTTATGGAATCGAATATGGATAAACTGTGGCATTTCTAATATCTATATGGTTTAGTCATCGGGACTATAGATACCCGTTAAAAGAAACAGGAAGAGATGGTATTTTTGCAGGAGTTTTTGCCAGCCTTGATATGATAAGATACATTATGCCAGTAAAGAAGAACAAGTGGAAAGTGGGGGAGGTGATAAGACAGGAATGCCCAGATATCCTAAGAATTATAAAAATACTTGTGGGCAAAAAATATGTTTACGGAGATGAAGAAAAAACAGGGACTGCAGAATGGTAATAAGCGCAGGCTTGGTTTTGATAATGGGTAATCGTGTATTATGCAGAATAGGTATTAAAAAGTGGTTTTAAAGGTCTGGAAGCATACAGGGATAATTCTTTTTTTCTTTCATTTCCGTAATATTTTTATTTGGTAGTGGCTGCGAAGCAGACAGCCACTACCCGCGTTATTATAATATTAAAATACTATAATATTAGGGCAGGGATAGGACTGCTTAAACCTCTAAAAATCTGGGTTTGTGGGCTTGCCTGCTTACAGTTCTCCGAAAAACTGTTACACTTGTCCGAAATTTTTAGTACAGTTCCCCGAAAAACTGCTTACGGTTCTCCGAAAGTAAATTCTAAGTACCCATATATCATGTGGAACAGGTGCAGTGGATATAAAGGGAGGAATATGGACCGGATGAAATATTTGCAAAAATGTAATGGTGATATTGGAAAAGAAACTTGTAGAGATGAAGGAGGGATTTTATTGAGTGTTTTTGTATGCCAAGGTGAATGGAATCAGCTCTCTGACAAATGGTGAAACTTTTAGAAATAATGCCCCATATGT
>JAIEEY010000437.1 GCA_029067205.1 Lachnospiraceae bacterium | reverse complement strand
ACAATTGCTTTAGACCACAAAATCAGGACGGAAGGACACTGTATCGCCGAATGGGTATGGCTCTTGCAAATTCTGGAAGGGATATCGTTTTCTCAGCGTGTCAGTGGGGAACGGATTCTGTACACGAATGGATTCGCACAACAGGAGCACATTTATTCCGCTCGACAGAGGATATCAATGATTCATGGAATTCGATCA
This sequence comes from Lachnospiraceae bacterium, assembly GCA_029067205.1. Taxonomy (GTDB): domain Bacteria; phylum Bacillota; class Clostridia; order Lachnospirales; family Lachnospiraceae; genus COE1. The sequence continues at coordinate 3,022 of JAIEEY010000437.1, read as the reverse complement.
AAGAAATTGCATTATCCCAGTTAAATAAACAGGGATTCTCAGGCTCCTACTGCCATAATGATATGGATATGCTGGTGGTTGGCATGCATGGAAAGGGTGGGAATGAATATATTTCTGCCGGAGGATGCACGGATGAGGAGTACCAGACACATTTTTCCCTGTGGGCAATGATGAATTCACCGCTCATGATTGGATGTGATGTCAGAAAGCTTACAGATCAAACGAAAGAGATTCTACTGAATCAGGATATCATCGCGATCAATCAGGATATTGAGTGCAGATCTCCATTCCGGTTAAACTGCTTATCAAACAGTCCGGATGTATTTACACTGGTTAAGTTTTTGTCAAGTGGAGACATAGCGGTAGCCCTGTTTAATATGGGGGACGTTCCGGCTATGGTCACTGTGGATTTCTGGGATATAGGGCTTACGGTCGGCTCTGGTAAAAACTTAGATTTTTATGACTGTATTGAACACAAAAATATAGGCGTAAAGAAAGAAAGGTATTCAGAAGTAGTAGTGGCGCACGGTTCTAAGGTTTACAGGTGTAAGGTGGTATAGAGTTTGAAAGAAGGTCATTTTCAAACTATTGATGATATACGTGCCAAAGCGCGCAAGAGGTATAAAAGTGACAGATCATTTGTGTAAAACATGTGGAACAAAATTGATGTCGGATGAGATTGCCCTGCACATGAAGCTGTTTAGCAGGGCATCAAAGGAATTCCTGTGTCTTGACTGCCAGGCGGCATATTTAAATGTAGAGCGTGTTCAATTGGAGGAAGTAATAGAGAGGTATCATAGAAGCGGCACATGCGTTTTGTTTGCAAAATGGGATGATTAGGAAGGAACGGGGAATCAGGTATGGCGGAAAAGAGAAAAATAAGATGTCAGATTTATTGTCAAAAAGGAAAAGAGATTGATGCAGAGTTATCGATGGATGCTGGCATATATGAGAACGATGGCATTCGCATTGAAGTGACAGAGAATGTTGCAGATGGGGGTCAGTATGGGGAAATCCAACTGAACATGAAAAATGAGTCCTGCAGGGAAAACTTTAATTTGAGAATGGAAAAGCCAGTCAGGGTATATCTGTCGATGGATGAAAGACCAGAGAAGATTACTGCAATGTACTTGTATAACGAATGGTGGACCAGACCTGCTTTTGTTGAAAAATTTCAGGATATTCCTGATTTGACACAGGTCGCTTTTTTCAAATATCATAACCGTTTTGTCTGTTTTATACCAATGGTGGGCAGAGCGTTCAAAACATATATGGTAAGCGGAACAGAAACGGAAATTTGTCTGGAAATGACAGCATATTTAGGTGGTCAGAGAGAGCTTGACGAGACATTATACTTGTCGATGGAGGCGCCTACGCTGACAGAAGCAGTGCACAAGGCTTTTGCATGGTTAGCAGAATATAAGGGAATACGGATGCGCGAAAAGCGGAGAGTTCCAGAAATGTTCCATTATCTCGGCTGGTGCAGTTGGGATGCGTTCTATACAGAGGTGTCAGAAGAAAAAATTCGTCAGAAGGCAGATGAACTTGTTCAAAAAAAGGTTCCGGTAAAGTGGATGATCATTGATGACGGATGGCTATCAGCACGAGATGAACTGCTTTATGATTTTGTCCCGGATAAGGCGAAATTTCCAAATGGATTTAAAGACATGATAAAGGAAATTAAGGAAAAGAGAGATTTTCGGTGGTTTGGTGTCTGGCACGCTCTTGGCGGCTACTGGGGCGGCATTTCTCAGGGAAGTGTTTTGGATTGTAACGAGAATCCGTATCTCTATAAAACAGTGAATGGAAAGCTGGTGCCAAGTCCTCTGACAGGTGAGCGGTTTTATAGAGACTGGTATCAGGAATTAAGGCAGGAAGGGATTGATTTTGTAAAAGTGGATGGTCAGAGTGCAGTCCCTTACTATTTTGAGAACAGTCTGCCGGTCAGTGAAGCTGCAAGGGGCATGAATCAGGCTCTGGAAAGCGGTGCATCATACATGGATGGTGCGATCATCAATTGCATGGGAATGGCAATGGAGAATATCATGGCAAGACCAACTTCTGCTATTTCAAGAAACAGTGATGATTTTGTGCCCAATAAAGAAAATGGCTTTGCAGAGCATCTTTTACAGAACGCATATAATGCAATATACCATAATGAACTGTATTGTTGTGACTGGGATATGTTCTGGACAAAACATGAAGACAGCGTGAAACACAGTTTGTTACGGGCAATCAGTGGGGGACCAGTATATTTCAGTGATAAGATTGGAGATACGGTACCTGAAGTACTGAAACCATTAATGTACGATGACGGCAGGATTCTCATGATGGATCGTTCGGCAAAACCCACAGAAGACTGTATTTTTTCCAATCCAATGGAAATCGGTGTTTTAAAATTACATAATGTCGCATCATGGGGTGAATACGACAAAGGCGGAGGAATTGCCGCATATAACCTGACCGGTCAGAGACAGTCATATGCATTCAAACCAACGGATATACCGGATATAGACGTAACGGATGCGTATTGGGTTTATGACTTTTTTGTCAAAAAAGTTTTTTGCTTGAAATGCAATGAAAGCTATGAGGGGATTTTGGAAGCAGACGGTTTTGCGTGGTTCGTGATACTACCGAAGAAAAAAACAGGTTCCTGTCTGGGACTTCTGGATAAATACGCAGGATTTATGGCAGTTGAAAGCATGCTGGAAAGCGATGATACACTGATCGCAGTTGTTGCGGAATCAGGAGTATTGGGTTGGATATCTGAAAGAGAGCCAAGGCAAGTAACGACGGGTACTGCCGATGTCACAAAAAATGTGCAGAGAGACGGTAATTTGTACTCCGTGCTGCTGCCGAAGACTTCTGCAAAAACGGTGCTTACGATCACATTGTAAAAGAAATGAAAATCATTTAATTAGGATTCAATGACCGAATCAAATATGACTCAACCACTACCGGCTAAAGCCGGTAGGTTTGATGTGCTGCTAAAGCAGCCTAAAGTGTGCTCCCTAAAGGTTAT
>JAIEEY010000436.1 GCA_029067205.1 Lachnospiraceae bacterium | reverse complement strand
CTTGCATTGGCAGCATAGGTGTTTTTCAGCAACTGGTAATCCCGTAGCAGCAATGCGTTTTTTTCTTTTTCCAGATGCGCTATTTTTTTCTCCATCTCATATTGGCGAGTAAGATAAAAAAACAGGACTGCCACAAGGATCAGCATGGAAAAAATGATCCACGTTGTCATCTGTTCATCCTCTATGGTTATGATGCTCTGTCCGGATAAAAAGACTACCCCCAATAAACCTGCAACTGCGACCGCAGATATGATTCTGTTTCTTCCCTCCCCGGCCTTGACAGAAAGCAGTATGTTCAGAAACGCAATGCCAAGCATAAGCGCCCGGACAATCCAGACTGCCGCCATATACTCAGGCATATTTCTGTCAAGGAATCCCTCCGACCGGGATAGGATTCCCAGGCTGGCAGATATAATAAATTCCCAAAGAGATACCGTTATCTCATAAAAGAATATAAGAAAGAGTGGCATTCGTAGTTCGACATGAAACAGATGCCAGATCATCAGCATTATGATAACGATCTCGGCACCTGCAATATATATTTGCGGAATTGGCAGACAAGATAACAAAGTAATAAAAACAGCTGCACAAGCAGAAAGGACACCCGCCTTTTTCCTGTCACCGGATAACTTTAGCACCGCCATAACAAGATATAGACATAAGAATATCCGCAGTCCATTTGTGAAAAGAAATGAAATGATCTGATACCAGCCCATCATATGTGTGTCCCCCAAAACCTGTTAATCTGCTGTTTAACCACCTGTAAATGGGCGCGGCTGACCGGCATCACTTCTCCATTTTTAAGGAATGCCATTCCGTCAGCCACTTTCATGATCTGTATGATATTTACGATACAGCCCCTGTCTATAAAAATAAACTCCGGCGCATCAAGCTCCTCGAAAACCTGCTGCAGGCTTTTCCTGACTTTAGATATTCCCGCATTTGAGTATATTGCTGCATTTTTACCGCCGTCGCGCTGAATGTAGAAAATATCCCTGTATGGTATCTTCTCCATCCGTCCCGCCGCCTGTATAATATACTCCTTGCCCGCTTCCAGTTCGATCAGTCTTGCCGCATCTGCTACGGCAGTTTTCAGCCTTTTCCCAAGATCATTTTTCGGCACATAGCGAAAGATCGAAAGCTCAAATGCATCAATCGCATATTCCATATGCGAAGTTATGAATATGACTTTAATATTCGGCAAAAACGGCTTGATCTTTTTTGAAAGTTCCATGCCATTGACATCGGGCATTTCAATATCCAGCAGGAGCAGGTCATAAAAGAATCCATCCTCCACAATGTCAGACAAAAGATTGCTGCTGTATGTGTAAGTTGTTATTTCATATCCGATACCGCAGGACTGCAGGCTGTCCTTTATGATTTCTTCATGCAGTGCGACGGCTTCTTTCTCATCATCGCATATGGCAATTTGTACCAATACTGCCACCTCATTTCTTTTATTCCATCACAGAAATTCAGCATGAAAGCATCGTGAAATGAATCACCTTCTCTTATTGTTTTGATAGCCATAGCCTGCCGCCCCCATCCTATTTTTCTTCTACTATTATTATACCCCATCTATATTCCTGTACACAAGCAATGCGAATCCAGGTTTACTTCATTAGATTTGGTATGCATGCGTTCCATTTTCCCTTTTTCAATAGATAGTATACTACAAGGCAGCATTCGTGTCATTGAAAATATTTAGAAAATTAAAAAGGTTATTTTGGCTTTGGCGGGGGCAGCGCTCATATCTGCAGCACTGTATCAAATCTGTCAAGCACTTCCCTGCTTCTGTCGTGTGTAATGACAATGACAATCTTATCCCTGATGCCAAAGATCATATGAAATATTTGATTTGCGGTATCGGTGTCCAGATTGCTGGTCGGCTCATCAAATATGAGAACATCGTAATCGTGGAGCATAAAGCGGGCAATATCGATTCTCTGCTTTTCTCCGAAAGATACCTCGCCAGAATCCGAAATATCAATTTCCTTGGAAACAAGGTCACTGTCAAGCTTTAAATTTCGGCAGACCTGGTCTACATCTGCATCCGTAATATTGTCTCTATATAGTACTATGTTGTCTCTGACAGAACCGTCGATCAGAAATTCATTTCGCTGAATATAGCCGATTTTCGCATAAATACTGTCCGAATCCAATGCTTTGATATCCTGTCCGTTGATCGCGACCTCTCCTGTATACTCGCTCTCCATCAGATATTTCATCAGCAGCCGCATCAATGTCGATTTCCCTTTTCCAGACTCCCCGACAATGGCGTATTTCCTGCCAGCCTCAAAGGTCATATTAAAGTCTGTTCCTGGTCAATCCGCCGGATAATCTCCCCTGCTGTTTTCATTAGATTTTTATCCTGTACAAAACTCTGCAATGGGGAAAATACGCCGTTTAACAGCTGGACTGCGGAAATCAGGAGTCCTACTGTCATGCTTCCATTCAGAACAAACCATATTCCGACAACCATACACGAGAGCTGGGAAAGCATTCCGATAAACATTCCGATGTCATTGGAAGCGACTTTTGCAAAGAGATAGTTTTTTCTGGATTTTTCATATGCATGGTCATTCGCATCTAATTTTCCACAGAAAAGACTTCCTAAACCCAAAAGTTTTACCTGCTGCTCAAAACCCTTTAAGTAATTTTCAAGTACGGCCATATACACACTGTTATTTTGTGTGTACTCCACTGTCTTTTTTGCCATGACTGCCCCCGGAATCTGGGAAAGAACAGTTAATCCCGAGAGTGCAACGAACGATATGCCAAGTTTCCAATTGATGATAAAAATGGACAAAAGACTGACTGCTGCCGATAAAATGTTGGAAATGATGTTGCATTTTGGCATCAGGTAGTTGTCCACCACAAGGTCAATATCTTTCGAATACAGGCTTAGGTAATGACCGCTTTTCTCGGATAGAAAGACATTTAACTCCTTGTGGTAAAGCGCCTTGTAAAGTTTTGTTTTGAGATGACGGACAATCTTATTGGCATAGACAATCTTTACATAATCATATAAAAATAAAGCGATCAGCCCACACACAGCCATGCAGATACATAGCAGCATTGTGGTCTGCAGCGAATCCGATGGATCGATCACCACATCGACCACCCCTCCAAGGCAAAATAAAAATATTGCCATGAAACATGCTGCGATCAATCCGAAAAATGCCGTTAAAATATAAATTCCCCTGTATCTTTTTTCTGCTGCTGCCATCTTATGAACCCTCCGTAAACTGTAATCTGCAAACGAATCAAGCAATAAAACACTTTGATCTGTCTGCACTTATTTTCTACAGTTCCTTATCATAAGAAAAATAACCACCGATGTAAATGGCTTTACATTAAGTGGTTTGTTTTGACGAGTAAGCGGTAATATATTCATATATATCCATCTGCCCGTTTTTCCACGATTTCTGGACAGCATCTTTGACAAGATCGTCCTCCCGCTGATTTCCGATCAAAAAAGGGGACATGGGATTGTGATTTTTCATATTAGCGTTCACAGTTGCCCTGTCGTAATTGGCATAACAGTAAAGACAGCCGTGTCCGCAGGTGTTATATGCACCGATATCGGCACCGAGCAGGCAGGAACATTCCGATCTCGCCAGTTTCTTCTGCGGAACTTCCAGTTTACAGCCCAAAGCGTTTTCCAGCACAGCCTTTGACATACAGCCGTCAGCATCGACATTTTCCCTTACAAGTGCAGTATTCTCACAGCACAGATGAATCTGCATCCCACACTCCCTGGCAGTTTCCGAAAAAGCGGCAATCAGCTGTTCCTGTTCCTCGTGCATGACACTGCGTATACCGCAGAAGTTTTTCTTTGTCTTTTCATACAGATCAATAAAACTCACAACACACTGGCTGGTGTACTTCGAAAGAATTTTCGCCATGGAGGCAAATTGTCTGATATGACAGTCAACAGAATACTTTTCCGTAATGAAAACAGGATCATACCGCCAGCTGATCCGCTGCTTTCCAATGAGATCAGATATTTTCCGGAAAGAATCGATCACCTGTTCTTTCAGAGGTACAAACGGCTCAATATCCGTCCCGTAGGGAGTGATCGTCACAAACCAGAATGTGTCAAAAGTTGACAGAAATGTTTTAAATGAAACAACGTCATTTAACATCGGCTGTGGATTCTTGGTACAAAAGGCTATCAGATCAATCACTTCCGGATTCAGCAGATATCTTGTCACCTGTGCCGGATAATACGGATTCCGCACCAGCACATATCCTTCCCTGATGCGGTTGTAGAACCATTTACTGTAATATGCAGGAATATCTGTCCTGCTTCCTGTGTTTAATATCATATAACACATCTCCTGCAAATAAAAATGCATCTCTAAAAAATCCGGTCGCGCAGTTTGTTTAAATATGCTGTTCCATTTTCATCAATACCCTTTATCTGATTTTCTTCTGCCATTTTGATAAAGATATCCATCTCTGCCTTTGCTTCTTCTTTCTTTCCTGGTAAATTTTCAAAAAAGATCTGTATCTGATATGCACTGTCAAACGGCTGTCCCCGCTCTCCAAACACTTCTCCAAGTCCCTGACATTTTGTCCATCTACAGCCTTTCAAATAGACCAGATAGGTATGCATACTCAACGTAGGCACCACTTTCGCCAGAAATCTGTTATAAAACCATTCGCCCACTCTGGCACATTCTTTTGCATCATCCTTATTTGTCCAGTTATAGACCAGATCATCCCACCCGGCCTGCATCATCCAGTCCATAATGGCACTGTGGTCCGGAACAGATACGGTTCGTTTTATATCCTCATATATGCCCTCATCGCAGCACTGAATATGTCCTTCTGCCACATATGCATGTCTCGCCGTATCCCATCGTATATACTCGATCGCATCTTTGATTGCCATTTGTTTATTGAACTGTTTTGTGGAATAGATACCTCCCCCAATCTGTTCCTCGAACCATGCTGCACAATGTTCATCACTGCATATTTTTATAAAAGCCGCCGCTGTCAGAAAGCTGTCGTTTTTCTCTGAGCCCTCTCTGTTTTCATACTGCTCCATCACAAAATCTGCAATCCGCGGATTATCCCTGAGAACAAGCGAACAAGCCAGATGCATGCCAATCACCTGCTCCCACGAATGTTTCTTTTTACTATTCTTATTTCCGGATGCAATCGTGTCGTACCGGATTCCCCGGCAGCACAGCCAGCTATAATCTTCATCAAATTCATGCATGACAATATCATACTGAACATCATCTTTGATAAATTCAAACTGTTCTTTATCCGCAAGAAGTGTTTGATAGCATTCTAAAACCGCATCACCACTCTTGCCGATCAGCGCCTCTACACAACGGCAAAACCGATATTTAAGCGTTTTGATAAATGGACATTCCTTTACATTCTCACTGCAGTTCTTACAGAAATCCGCTTCAGACAGTTCCTGTTCCTCTTTTGATTCCAACAGCCGCGGAAGTAATTCCATACACAGCCGGGAAACAATCTTTGATGCACTCTCCGAAGTTGATGCAATCAGGTATTCACATGCAATCTCCGGCTTTTTCTTCACGACATCTCCATAAACCTCTGCCGCTCTGTCGTCATCCATATATCCAAGCGAGCGGAGTGCGCACTCTTTATTTTTCCCTTTTTCTGTTTTTACCAGATTCAACAGCAGCTCCGCATTGGACTGTTCAAACCGAAGCAGCCGTATCAATTCAAAACGTACTTCTTTTACTGCATCTTCCAGCATTGCCAGATAAAAATTATTTTCCCTCTCTCCTGCAATCGCCCCTATCACCCTCAGCCTGCGAACCATCTCTTTCCTGCCCCTGGGATCAAACTTTTCCTTTAACCATAGTATGATGGAATCATCCTCATCTAACAGCCACTTTTGCACCAGATTTGCAAGGTCTGAAAAGGAAACGCCAAGCGCCTGCACCATTGCATAACGAACGCGGTAATCCTTAAAAATTTCAGGTTTCATTCTGCGCATTTCCAGCACAAACAGATAATTACCGCTGCCGCTGGTCGTCAGCCCTTTGATCAGGTCGCTTAACTGTGAATACGGAATATCGACAGCAGGATTGATCATCAATGATCCAGTCTCCAAATCCTGCATCTGCCCTGTTCTTTCAACAGAACCCAATGTACAGATGATCGCGTCCGTAAGAGTGATCGTCTCCAGCAGTACCGATATTGGGTTTGCGCAGTCTGTTGACAACAGTTGTGTCAACTGTCGATTTAATTCTGTAACTACCGGTGAAGTTCCATCCAGTGGT